>CAZQKL010000120.1:0-5597 GCA_964593895.1 uncultured bacterium | reverse complement strand
ACATCATCAGTTTCAACAGAAGATTCATCTTTTTCTGATGATGACATTCCATTTTAATAATTGACAATTTTTTTTTAATTCCTATAATTGAAATGAAAGATATAATTAAAATTGATAGTGATAAAATTACTTTTAAAATTCATGTGAATCCAAATTCTAAAAAAGATGAATTTGCTGGAACATATGGTGGCGCTTTAAAGTTAAAAGTTTCAGCACCTGCTGTTGATGGAAAAGCAAATAAAGGTGTTATAAATTTTTTTGCAAAATTTTTTAAAATACCTAAATCAAAGGTAAAGATTTTAAAAGGAGAAAAATCAAAAGATAAAATAATCTGTATAGAAACAGTTACAGATGAAATTATAAGGAAAATTGAGGAGGTTAGAAATGCCAACTTATGAGTATCTATGTGATGATTGTGGATATCACTTTGATGTTGTTCAGAGAATCACAGAAGACCCATTAAAAGAATGTCCAAAATGCAAAGGTCAAGTTAAAAGATTGATAAATTGCACAAATTTTATGTTAAAAGGTGATGGCTGGTACAGAAGTGGGTATACCAAAGGAACAAATAATAATTCAAAAAAATCAGAGACAAAGAAAAATGATACAAAATCTTGTGAATCTTGTAAATCAAGCTGCAAAGCAAGCGCAGCATAGCAGAATATATTTTTTAAAACAGAACTTCCCTATTGATGATATTTTATGGGAAGGTATTACAGGAAAACATGAGGTAAAATTTTTAAAAGAATTGTATGAAGTTGATGCAGAAAATAAAACTATAAAAATTTTAAATGCAGAGATAGAGATACCAAATTCTTTTTATCCATTACTTTTAAATTACTTAAAGAAAAAAGATATTCTTGAAAAGCATAATAATTATAATTTTATCTCTCCAAAATTTAGAGAAGACTGGGCTCTATTTTTTAGAGCTGTTCATTCATTAAAGGAAGAGTTAGTGTTAAGTATTGTTAAAGAAATAGATGACTTAAGAAATATCTGTAAATACTTCAATGGAAAAGAACTTGAACATGCAGATTATTCATTCTATCTTGAACCATTAAAAGGAATAAGAATCGCATATCTTTACTGGAAGGGCGATGAAGATTTTCCACCATCTTTAACAATTCTCTTTGATGAAATTTTAACAAAACATTTTATGCAGGATTTTGTCTGGGGAGTTGTTGTGGAAACAAATTCAAGAATAAGGAATATTGAATATTATAAAAGTCTTTTTAAAGATTGATAAGATTTATTTAATGGCTCTTCATTTAATAATTGCTCTATAATTTTTTTTGCTTTTTCTTTATTTAAAAGCTCTATCTCAATTTTTGCAAGAAAATATAAAGCACTATTTTCAATCTTTTCTGGCACTGGATTTATATATTTAAAATCTCTATGTGAGTATAAAAATTTTTCAAAATACTCTTTTGATTTTTTAAAATCTCTGTTTCTATAAAAATACCTTGCAATATGATAAAATATTACAGGAAATTTATATGCAATACTTTCAACTTTAAATAGCCATTTTTCTGGAAATTCAAAGTTCAATAATTTTTCAATTCTATAAATCTCAAAATGTATGAAGCAAAATATTTCAATGTTTTTCTGGAATAGTTCCTTAAAATTCAATAATTTTTTTAAATTTTCAAGAGATTTTTCATACTCTCCAATAATTTTATAACTTTCAGCAAGTTGCAAAAAATCGTAAAAATCTTTATTTTTAATTGAATTTAAAATCTCTATATTTCTCTTATGCTTTTTTATTAAAATATTTCTACTTTCATATCCTGTATGAACTATCTCAATTTCATCTAAATATACAATTTCAAATTTTTCTATGTCAAAAACCACCTGTTCATGAACTCTGCCCTGAAATTTCAATCCTCTAAAATTTGGAAAAATTCTCAATTGATAGAAAAAAGTATCATCTGAAGAATTTTTAACTTTTAAAAAATAAACATAATTTTTATCCAATCTACTTTTAAAATTTTCATTAAAAAAAATCCTGTCATCAGCATCAAGCCATAAAATAAAATCTTTAGTTGCATGCGTAATGCTGAAATTTCTCGCTTTTGAAAAATCATTTTCCCATTTTATTTTAAATAATTTTATAAAATCTACACTTTTTAAATATTCAAAAGTCCCGTCTTGAGACCCTGTATCAACAATTATTATTTCATCTGCAAAATCTTTTATTTGAGGTAAAAGTTCCCTTAAATTTTCCAGTTCATTTTTAACAATCATGCATAAAGATAATGTTTTCATAAATTAACCTCAATTCTCTTCATACCTAAAATTAATTTTCTTGACAATAAATAAATTGTTCATTAATAATCCAGAATTAAAAAATTTTATGAGGTAAAGATATGGCAAATTTTGATGTTTCAATTTTAATTGGCAGTGATTCAGATTTTCCAATAATTGAAGAAGCAATTACAATTTTAGAAAAATTTGGGATAAAATATGGCCTTACTGTAACTTCTGCACATAGAACTCCTGAAAGAACTGAAAAATGGATAAGATATTCAGAAGAAAATGGAGCAAAAGTTTTTATAGTTGGAGCAGGAGCAGCTGCTCATCTTGCAGGAGTGGTAGCAGCAAAAACAACTTTACCTGTAATTGCTATTCCAATATCAGCAACTTCATTGAACGGCGTTGATGCATTGTATTCCACTGTTCAGATGCCTGCAGGAATTCCAGTTGCATGTATGGCAATAGGAAAAGCTGGTGCAAGAAATGCAGGAATTTACGCAGCTCAAATTCTTTCACTTAACAATCCTGAATTAAAATTAAAACTTAATAATTTCAAAATAGAAATGAAAAAATCAGTGGAAGAAAAAGCTAAAAGACTCAGTATAAAAAATCCAAATGTAATTTATGAATTTGATTAATACCTCTGCTCAAATTTTGGAACAAACCATTTTTCAAGATTGTAAGTTATACCTGCTGGAGCTAATTTTACATTTTTAAATCTTTTATGGAGAATAACGAGAGAATAAGGCACATAGAGAAAAACATAAGGTTGTTCTTCAGCAAGTATCTCTTGGAATTTCCAGTAAATTTTTTTCCTCTTTTCTTTATCAAAAGTTAATCTACCCTTTTCAAGTAATTTATCAACTTCTTTATTTTTAAAAGATATGAAATTAAGTTCTTTTGGGCCTGTTTTTGAAGAATGCCATATATCATACTGGTCTGGATCAATTCCTGTGCTCCAGCCAAGTATAACTGCTTCAAATCTTTTTTTATCTATAAATTCATTTATAAATGATGCCCATTCAATTATTCTTATTTTAACTGAAATACCAATTTCACCAAGTCTTTTTTGTATAATTTGAGCAGTTTTGGCTCTATTTAAATTGCCCTGATTTGTCATTATTGTAAATTCAAATTTCTTACCATTTTTATCAAGAATTCCATCTCCATCTGTATCCTTCCATCCAGCTTCTGCAAGTAATTCTTTTGCTTTTTCAGGATTATATGGATACTTTTTTACATCTGGATTATAATACCACATATCAGGTCTATAAGGACCTGTTGCTTTTAGGCCAAGTCCAAGTAATACAACATTTATAATTTCATCTTTATTAATTGCATAAGCAATTGCCTGACGCACTCTTTTATCCTTAAATAATGGATTTTTTAAATTAAATCCAAGATATGTATATACAAAAGTGGGATAACAAAACTTTCTATAATTTTCTTTAAAAAATTTTGTCTCAGTTTGTCTTTTATATTGAATAGGCGTAAGTCCCATTAAATCAACTTTTCCAGCCTTTAATTCAAGAAACATTGTTGCTGAATCTGGAATAACTCTGTATATATATCCATCAAGATAAGGTCTTCCATCAAAGTAAGTGTCATTTGCAGATAATTCAATTTTTTGTCCAATTTCCCAGTTTTTAAATTTAAATGGGCCTGTCCCAATTGGATGCGTTCTCAAAGGAGAGTTTAAAATATTCTTACCTTTCAAAAGATGTTCTGGCAAAATACTAACTGTCCAGGAAGATAATGCAGGAGCAAAAGGTCTCTTATAAGTTACTTCCACAGTGTAATTATCTATTTTTTTAACTGATTTTACATATTCATAATCACTTCTATATGCTGTTGGTGTTTTTGGATCCATTATTAAATTATAAGTAAAAACAACATCATCTGCTGTAAATGGATAACCATCCTGCCATTTTATATTTTTTCTCAAATGAAAAATTATCTTTAAATTATCTTTTGATACTTCAAAACTTTTAGCAAGATCACCAACTAAGTTTAAATTTTTGTCATATTTTAAAAGACCATTATAAACAAGACCTGCAATCTCATGAGAGGCAGAATCAGTAGCCAGAATTGGAATTAAATTGCTTGCATCACCAATTGAACCTGTGACAAGCTTATCTCCATAACAGGGCTTAGCTGTTGTATTATCAGGTGATTTTGAGGAATTGTTCTGGGAAAAATCATTCCTATTTTCACAGGAAAATATAAAAAAAAGCAAAACAAGAAAGATTAAAAGATTTTTTAACATCTGGCAATTATTACTCTTGGAAAGTTTGAGAAATCTTTTTTAATTTTAATATCATAAAAATCATTTTCAGCAAATAATTTTTTTATCTTTTTTATAGCAGAAATATAACCATTTTCAAAAATTATAAACCCACCTTTATTTAAATAATTTTTTCCTTCAATAATTATCTTTTCATAAAATATCATTCCATCTTCTCCGCCATTTAAGGCAATCTCAGGTTCATATTTAACAGATTTGGGCAATTTATATAAATCTTTTGTTTTTATGTAAGGTGGATTTGATATTATTAAATCAAATTTTCCTTTTAATCCTTTAAATAAATCACAACCCACACAGATTATATTAAAATTTTTAAAATTTTCTTTTGCTAATTTTAAAGCATTTAAGCTAACATCTGTTGCAACTATTTTAATATCAGGTATTTTAGACTCTATTGCAAGAGGGATAGCACCACTACCTGTGCCAATTTCAAGTATTTTTTTTAAATTATATTTTTTAATTAACTCAATTGCACTTTCAACTAAAATCTCTGTTTCAGGTCTTGGAATTAAAACATTTTTATTAACTTTTATTTTTAAAGAAAAAAACTCTTTCTGGCCAGTAATATAGGCAAGAGGTTCTCCTTTTAAAACTCTTTCAATTAAATTGTTATACTCACTTATAATTTTATCATTTAATTCAAATTCTCTGTTAATAATAATCCATTCTTTTGGTTTATTTAAAACATAAGATAAAACACTTTCAGCAATTAATTGAGGAGATTGGATATTATGAATATTTAATTTTTGAGAAGTTTTTAATAATAAGTCTTTAATTTTCATTAATTTGGTCTTTAGTCGTTAGTCGCTGGTTTTTTGTATTTGGTTTTGGGTACTGGGTTCTAGGGTCTGGGTACTGGGTATTTAGTTTTTAGTTTTTAGTTTTTAACACCCATTACCTAACACCTAATACCTAATAACAATAAACTAACCTCAATAACATCAATAACATCAACAACCTCAAGAACCTCAACTAACCTCTTCTTTCACAATTTTTATAAAAAAATTTTTTACTTCATCCCATTTCTTGTCAATATCAT
>CAZQKL010000119.1:0-5713 GCA_964593895.1 uncultured bacterium | reverse complement strand
AAAGAGTTAGAATATTTAAAAAAAGTTTTAGAAACAAATTATATAGCACCTGTTGGAGAATTCATTGAGATTTTTGAAAACAAAGTTAAAGAATTTGTTAATGTAAAATCTGCTTGTGCAGCTGTAAATGGAACAAGTGCAATTCACCTTGCTTTAAGATTGTTAGATATTAAAGAAGGTGATGAGGTTTTTGCATCAACTTTTACTTTTATTGGTTCAGTTGCTCCAATTCTATACCAAAAAGCTATTCCTTTTTTTATAGATAGTGATTTCAATTCTTGGAATATGAGCCCTGAACTTCTTTATGATGAACTTATTCAAAGAAAAAAAAAGGGGAAAAAATTTCCAAAAGCCATAATTTTAACTCATATTTATGGACAACCTGCAGAAATGGATAAAATTATGGAGATTGCAAATGAGTTTGAAATTCCACTAATTGAAGATTCAGCTGAATCTCTTGGAGCAACATTTAATTCAAAACATACAGGAACTTTTGGCATTTTTGGAATTTACTCTTTCAATGGAAATAAAATAATTACCACAGGTGGAGGTGGAATGCTTGTAAGTGATAATGCTGAATTAATAGAAAAAGCAAGATATCTGGCTACTCAAGCAAAGGAAAATCTTCCATATTATGAGCATAAAACTTATGGTTATAATTACAGAATGAGTAATGTTCTTGCTGCAATCGGAGTTGCTCAGATGGAAGTTATAGAAGAGAGAATTAAAAGAAAAAGAGAGATTTTTCAATATTATAAAAGAAATCTTGAAAGTGAAGAAATAGTTTTTATGCCTGAGCTGAAAAACGCAAAAGGGAATAGATGGCTTACTGCTGTTTATTTTAAAAAAGTTAATCCAGAAAAAATAAGAAAAGCCCTTGAAAAAAATAAAATCGAGGCAAGAAGATTCTGGAAACCTATGCATTTGCAACCTGTTTTTAAATCTGCTGGCAAAAAAATAAATGGAGTTAGTGAATTTTTATTTTCAAAAGGATTATGTCTTCCAAGTGGAACACAGTTAAAAGAAGAAGAAATTGATTTAATAATTGAAATTATAAAGAAGAATGTTTAAAATTACAAAATTTAAAAGAGCAATTTTTTTTCTAATTTTTGATGCAATTTTATTATCTTTTAGCTTTTATTTCTCATATTCATTAAGATTTGACTTTTCAATTGACCCAAATTTTAAAAAGCAGTTATTTTACTGGCTACCTATTATTGTTTTTTTCAAAATAATTCTTTTAAGTTATTATAATCTTTATTCAATTTCGTGGCGATATGTAAGTATTACAGAATTTTTTTCAATTATTAAAGCATTTACAATAATTTTAATTGCAGAAATAATTTTTGACCATTTTGCACTATATTATTCAAGAAAAATTTTTATTCCGAGAACTGTTCCATTTATTGATTATTTTATTTCAATTTTTTTAATCTCATTTTTACGAATAAGTAAAAGAGCTTTTATTGAACTTGTAATTCCAATTTTTAAAAAAGGGAAAAGAACTTTAATTATTGGAGCAGGTAATAATGGAGAACGACTTGTAAGGTCATTAAAATATGAAAATTCTAAAGATTATTATCCTGTGGGATTTCTTGATGATGATGAAAATAAATTAAATACATATATTCATGGAATAAAGGTTTATGGCGGGCTAAAACAGTTAAAAAAAATTATTGATGAACTCAAGATTGAAGCGGTAATAATTGCAATTCCAAATCTTCCCTACTATATCTTGAGAGAGATTATTGATACATCCAAAGAAAAGGGTATTGATGATATAAAAATTGTCCCTGAAATATTAACTGAAAGAGAATTTAAATCCTCAGAACTTAAAGATTTAAATATTCAGGCTTTATTAAAAAGAGAAGTTGTTGAAATTGAAGAAGAAAAGATAGAAGATTTTTTTAAAGGTAAAAATATTCTTGTAACTGGTGCAGGGGGTTCAATAGGAAGTGAAATCTGCAGAAAATTATTAAAGTTTAACCCTGCAAAAATATTAGGTTATGAGATTGATGAAACAGATATTTTTAATTTAAATCTTGAACTTTCAAATAAAAAATTTATACCAGTTGTTGGTGACATTAATAATTCAGAAAAATTTTTTGAAGTATTAAAAGAACATAAAATAGACATTGTATTTCATTCAGCAGCATATAAACATGTTCCATTAATGGAATTTTTTCCAGAAGAAGCGGTAAAAACAAACATAATAGGCACATATAACATTGCAAAACTCTGTTGCAAAAATAATGTTGAGGAATTTATAAACATATCAACAGATAAAGCTGTAAATCCTAAAAATATAATGGGAATGACCAAAAGAATTGCAGAAATAATATGTTCATCATTTAATGAATTAAAAAAAACAAAATTTATCTCAGTAAGATTTGGAAATGTATTAGGTAGCAGAGGTAGTGTAATACCCATTTTTTTGGAACAGATTAAAAAAGGAGGTCCTGTTACTGTTACTCATCCAGAAATGGAGCGATACTTTATGACAATTCCTGAAGCGGTATTACTTGTTTTTCAAGCATCAATTATTGGCAGAGGGGGAGAGGTTTTCATTCTTGACATGGGGAAGCCAGTAAAAATTCTTGATTTAGCAAAAAATTTAATAAGATTACAGGGATTTACTCCAGATGTTGATATAAAAATTGAATTTACAGGTATAAGACCTGGAGAAAAGATAAAAGAAGAGCTTTTCAATAATTACGAATCTCAAATACACACTTCACATAAAAAAATTTTTAAAGCCAATATAGTTGAAAGAGTAAGCATTGATGATATTGAAAAATTTATAGAAAATTTGAAGAAAAATATTAACAAAAGGGATGTTTTGAAAACTCTTTTACAAAATTTTTTAGAGAATGTTAAGAAAAAATCTTCTTAATAGTATTTTCTTCCCCAACTATTACAATTGAATCATCTTTTTCAAATTGTAAATTTGGGTCTGTAATTAATGAAATTTTACCTTTTCTCTTTAAAATTAGTGCAGTGATATTATAGTTTCTTCTCAAATCAAGCTCTTTTATTGTTTTTCCCAAGAATTTTTGTGGAACTTTAACCTCAGTTAATTTAAATCTTTTATCTAATTCAAGTAGCTCAACTATATTTGGATGAGAAATTCTTTCAGCAAGCTTTTCTGCAATTTCTTTTTCAGGTAAAATTACTTCATCTGCTCCAATTTTTTCCAAAATTTCAGCCTGTATTTTTGAATTTGCTTTTGCGATAATTCTTTTACAACCTAATTTTTTAAGATATGTTAAACATAAAATCAAATTTTCAAGTTTACTTCCCATCCCAAGAATTATTAAATCAAAATCTTTAACATTTAATTCTTTTAAAACTTCAGGATTTGTAGCATCAGCCATAACTGCTTCTGTAACATAATCTTTTATTTCATCAACTTTTGATGAATTTAAATCCACAGCAAGAACATTATTCCCAAGTTCAGCTAATTTAACCGCAATTTCATGCCCAAAAATTCCTAAACCTATAACGCAGATATCCATTTTCCCCTCCCTTTAACCTATAATAATTTTTTCTTCAGGATAATCAACGACAGATTTTTTTTCTTTTAACATTAACATCATTATAAATGAAGCAGGACCAATTCTTCCAATAAACATACAAAAAATTATTATTATTTTCCCAAAAGTTGTTAAAGTTGGTGTTATTCCAAGAGATAATCCAACTGTTCCAAGAGCACTTGTTGTTTCAAATAGACATTTAAAAAAATCGTGCTGATTTGTATTTAAAAGAAAAAAAGTTGAAATCAAAATAATTGTAATGTAAATGAAAAAAAGAGAAAAACTTTTTAAAATTGTAAAATTAGAAATTTTTCTTTTAAAAACAACCAAATTCTCTTCTCCTTTTATCACTTTAAAACATGAAATAAAAATAATAAAAAATGTTGTTGTTTTAATCCCTCCTCCAGTACTTCCAGGAGATGCTCCTATAACCATTAGCATTAATATTATAATTAAAGAGTCAATACTCAAAGCATTTAAATTTACAGTGTTGAAACCTGCAGTTCTTGGAGTAACAGCCTGAAAAAAACTGTCAAGAAAAGAAATATTGGGAAAATTAAAAAAATAGATTAATATTGTGCCAACAATAATTAATAGTAATGTAGTGAGAATTACAATTTTTGAATGAATACTTAAAACTTTTCTTTTTGAATAGCGAATATCATAAACAACGAAAAAACCAATTCCTCCTAAAATAATTAACAGAGATATTGAAATTTTTGTAAGAAAATTTGTTCCTACTAAACTGTTAGAAAAAGTTGAAAAACCAGCATTACAAAAAGCTGAAATTGAGTGGAATATTCCGTAATATATTGCCTTTATTAATGGATATCCTTGAATTTTAAATGAAATTGATAAAATAATTGCTCCAATTAATTCACATAAAAATGTGTATGCAAGAACTATTTTTAAAATTTTTTCAATTTCATAAAATGAGAAATAATCAGTAACTTTTTTAAGAAGAACTTTTTTCTCCAGATCAAGAGCTCCTCTAAATAAAACAGTTATACCGCTTGTTAAGGTCATTATACCAAGCCCGCCAAGTTGAATAAGAATTAAAATAATAATTTGACTAATTGTATTAAGTTTTGCAGTATCAACTACAATAAGACCTGTCACGCAAACTGCTGAAGTTGATGTAAATAGAGAATCAATAAATGATAATCCACTTTGTAAATATAGAAGAATTGTTCCTGTAATTATTAAAAAAAGAAAAGTAAACGAAAAATAAACCCAAGGAGTTAAGTATTTTCTGCTCATTTTTATAAGAAGTTTAAGATTATTATAGCAATTAAAATAAAAATTATCAATGATAAAGAAACAATATTAGAAGCTAAAGATACATTCAATTCTGCTATTACAGCAAAAGTTAAAGTATTAAAACCGCAAGGTGCCATTGAACAGAGCAAAATTATTTTAAAAGGATAATTAAATATTTTAGCTAAAGCCCCTCCTATTAATCCTCCAAATAAAATCCTTATTATAATAGGATAAAAAATTTTTTTATTAATTTTTTGTATTTCAAGAAGGCTACCTAAAGAAAAATAAATAGAAATTGCAATTACAATTTTTATTATTTCAATAATTTTATAAAAAATTTTTGGGAATTCATTTAACTGAAAATGGTTTACAATTACTCCTAAAATTAAAGCAATAAGAGGTGGGGAGAAAATTTTTCTTAACTTAAATTTTTCTCCTTTTGAACCATAGTAAATGGCAATAAAATATGTAAATGTTAAAGTTAAAATTCCATTTCCAATATCAAATAAAGCAACATATTTTATTAAACTTTCATGAAAATTTAAAAAAATTATTGGATAGATAGCACTAATATTCATAATCATTGGCGAAATTATGTAAATTCCTTTATCATTTGGTGGTTCTTTTTTAAAAATGAAAAAACTTATTGCAAAAGTTGATACAATTATTACTCCTGCTATCCCTGGAAGAAACATATCTTTTTTTTCAATTAAAATTTTTGAAAAAACGTAAAAAATAAAAATTGGAAGTAAGAAATAAAAATTTATTTTAAGAATTTTTATAGCTAAATTTTTTCTTTTTAAAATAAAACCAGTAAAAAAAGCAAAAAAAATTAATAACATAAAATTAAATTATGATATAAACTTAAAAAAAATCAAGCAAAAGGTATTGACAAGTGTAGATATATGTGGTAGGATAAG
>CAZQKL010000118.1:0-5743 GCA_964593895.1 uncultured bacterium | reverse complement strand
GCTGGCGGTCGGACTTGAACCGACAACCTGCTGATTACAAGTCAGCCGCTCTGCCTAATTGAGCTACGCCAGCTTACACATGTATATGCGGAGATGACAGATATTATATTTTAAATCTTTTGTCAATATTTTTTTTTATTTTTTTTACTTTTCTAAAAAATCTATTAAACCATAAAAATATGAAACATAGAAAAGTAACTTTTCCTTTTCTATATTTTTATAAAAATTTTGAAAATTTTTATAGATTGTCAAATTTTTATTAAATTCTTTTTTCAATTTTTTAAGTGACAAATTAATTTTATTTTCAACTTCATAAATTTGAGTTTCTTTATCAAAAGAATTATTTCCATGAGCAACATACCAGTTAAAATTTAAAAATTCTCTTATTTTTTTCAAAGTTAAAATTAAATTGTAAAGATTTTTTCTTCTATTACCTTTATCATCAAATTCAAGTAGTGGAGTTACAAATATTTTATCAAGTAAAACATCTCCACTGAAAATCACTTTCTCATTACTATTTATAAAGACCACATGACCACCTGTATGCCCAGGAGTATGGAGCACCTGTAATTTAAAATTTTCAAATTCTATTTCTGAATTATTATCAATGTAATTAACATTATCTGCTTTAAAAACATATTTATAAAATTCTCCAACAAAGTTTATTAAATAGCTTACAATGCTTTCTGGAAAACCATCTTCTAATAATAATTTAGCATAATATTTTCTTCTCTTTTCAAGCTTCTCTTCTATTGTTTTAGTAATCTTTTCTTCATCATTTTTATGAATAAAAACCTCTGAATTAAATTTTTCCTGCAAATATCCTGCTATACCAGCATGATCTGTATGACCATGAGTTAAAAGAATTCTTTTTATATCCTGTAAAATTAACTTCTCTTTTTTTAAATTTTCTTCTAAAAAATTTAAATGAAATTCTGAATAAGGTCCTGGATCAATAATTGTTATTGGATCATTTTTGATTAAATAACAATTTATTGAACTTACTTCAAACTTTAATGGAATTTCTATTTTAATTATACGCATATTTTACAGAGATGAAAATCTTTAAGCAAATCATCGACTACTTCATAAGGATTCAATTCTTTTTCTCTTATCTTTTCAATTACTTTTTTATTTTCCTCTGTATTAAAATAATCATTGATATTCCTTCTTATTTCATCCTCTAATAATTTATAAAATATTATTTCTCTTCTCCTTTTATTGTGTTGCTCATATAATCCATTTTCAATTAAATATTTTTTATGCTCATAAATTTTATTTACAGCTTCTTTTACTCCTTTATTTGTTAATGCAACAGTCTCCACAATATCTGGCAATTTCTTCTCTTTGTAAAGATGCCTGCTCAAATCAAGCATCATTCTTAATTCTCTTAATGTTTTTTGTGCTCCTTCTCTGTCCGCTTTATTTAGAATAAACAAATCTGCTATTTCAAAAATTCCTGCTTTTATTGCCTGAATATCATCTCCCATTCCAGGAATAACCACAACAATTGAGGTATGTGCAATATCAATAATTTCAACTTCATCCTGACCAACTCCCACTGTTTCAACAATAATTACAGTTTTCCCCATTGCATCCATAACATTAACAATGTCATTTGTGCTCCTTGACGTTCCACCTAAATGACCTCTTGTTGCAAGGCTTCTAATGAAAACATCTGGGTTATCGCAATGTTCCTGCATTCTAATTCTATCACCTAAAATTGCGCCACCAGAAAATGGACTTGTAGGGTCAATTGCAATAACCCCAACTTTTTCTCCTCTTTCAATGAATTCTGTTATTAATTTATCTGTAAGAGTACTTTTCCCTGCTCCTGGCACCCCAGTAATACCTATTACATAGGCATTACCTGTATAAGGGTAAATTTCTTTTAATTTTTCTTTTACTCCAGGTACTTCATCATCTATTTCCCTCATTAATCTTGCTGCTGTTCTAATATCTCCACTACGTAATTTTTCAATTAAACTCATCTTTTCCCTCTTTTTTTAATATCTTGGTTTTACATTTTTTCTTACCCATTCAACTGTATCTTCCACTTTTGAACCTGGTAAAAATATTTCTTTAATTCCACAGGCTTTTAATTTTGGAATATCTTCTTGGGGTATTATTCCACCACCCCAGACAACTATATCATCTACTCCTTTTTCTTTTAAAAGTTCCATTACTCTTGGAAATAAAGCATCGTGAGCACCTGCTAAACTGCTTAACCCTATAGCATCTACATCTTCCTGAATAGCAGTATTAACAATCTGTTCAGGTGTTTGATGTAATCCTGTATAAATAACTTCAAAACCTGCATCTTTTAAAGCTCTTGCAATAATTTTTGCACCTCTGTCATGACCATCAAGTCCAGGTTTAGCAATTAAAACTCTAATTTTTCTCTCCCCCATTTTTACCCCCTGATTTTCTAAAATTTACTATGAACGAGTTCTTCTGGCTTTCTAATATAAACTTCATTAACTTCTTTATAAGAATTAATAAAAATGTCCACAAGTTCTGGATCAAATTGAGTACCTCTATTCTTCTTTAATTCTTCAAAACCTATATCAATAGGCATTCCTTTTCTATAAGCTCTATCTGAAGTCATTGCATCAAATGAATCTGAAATAGTTACAATTCTTACTTCCAATGGAATATTTTCTCCTTTTAACCCATCAGGATAGCCTTTTCCATCAAATCTTTCATGATGATGATATGCTATTTCTATTATTTTTCCAAAGTTTTTCTTTAAAGGTTCTAAAATATTTCTACCTATTACTGGATGAGTTTTAATAATTTGAAATTCAATATCAGTTAGTTTACCTGGTTTTAATAAAATTGCATCTGGTATTCCTATTTTACCTATATCATGAATTAATGCACCTTCAAATATTGTTGTTTCTACTTTTTTTGGAAGATTTAATTTTTTTGCTAAAATTTCAGAATATTTTGCAACTTTTAAAGAATGTCCATGAGTATATTTATCTTTTGCATCAATTGTTAAGGCAAGAGAATTTAATGTTTGAAAAAACATCTCTTCCTGTTGCTGAAAAAGAAATGCATTTTCAAAGGCAATTGATGATTCATCAATTAATATTTTAAATGCTTTTATTTTCTCTTCTGTTAAAATTGTATTTGGACTTAAAGATACAACCAAAAGAATACCAATAAAATTTGTAGCAGTTTTTAGCTGAAAAATAACTGATTGGTGAATGTCTTTTAAGTTATTAATAAATGGAATTTTTTTAAAAGATATAAAATATCTCCAATCTTTAAGTGTATGTTTAACTTCATTTAATTGTATTTCTTTATTAAAATATTTAAAAAAATAATTTTTTTTATCAGAATATTTTGGCGAAACTTTAAAAAAATCTTTCCTTGTTTTTAAAATTTCATTATCTGGGTCTTTTAAATATAAACAAACTAAAGCTGCTTTTGTTATCTCCTGCATAGCTTCAACAAATGTCTTGCCAATTTCATCAAGAAAGATGGAATTATTAATTTTTTCTGATGCAGAGTATAACTGAACAACTTCTTTTAATTGTAAATTTTCTTTTTCAAGATTTGCCTGCTTCAAAACTCTTTTAATGATATTTAATAATGAGGAAACCTTAAACGGCTTGATAATATAATCTTTAACTCCAAGTTTAAAGGCTTTGATTGCAGATTCTACACTTCCATATCCAGTCATTAAAATAATTGGTGGAATATCCTGATATTGAGTTTTTATTCTTTTTATAAAATCAACACCATTAAGATTATCCATCATTAAGTCTGTAATAATTAAATCAAAATTTTCATTTTTAAACTTTTCAAGAGCTTTTAGACCGTCAGACGCTTCTGATACTATATACCCGTTCATTTCAAGAACTTCTTTTATAATCTCTCTTAAACTTGCATCATCATCTACTAACAACACTTTTAATTTCATGCCAAACTCCTTTACATTTTTTTTTAAAAAATGTAAATAGTTTTATAAATAAAAATGAGGAGTAAAAATGTCCTATTTTATCGTTGGAACAGCTGGCCACATTGACCATGGGAAAACCACTCTTGTAAAAGCATTGACAGGAATTGATACAGACAGACTGAAAGAGGAAAAATTAAGAGGTATTACAATAGAAACTGGTTATGCCTTTTTAAAAATCCCAGAAAAAAATTTAACTATTGGTTTTATTGATGTGCCAGGCCACGAAAAATTCATAAAGAATATGGTAACAGGTATTTATGGAATTGATGTTTTAATGTTAATAATTGCAGCAGATGAAAGTATAATGCCTCAAACTGTTGAGCATTTTGAAATCTGCAAATTACTTGGAATAGAAAGGGGATTTATAGTTGTTACAAAAATTGACCTTGTAGATAATGAACTTCTTGAAGTTGTTAAAGAAGAAATTCAGGAATTTACCAAAAATACTTTTTTAGAAAAATCTCCTGTTTTTTTTGTATCAGCTCAAAGTGGAGAAGGAATTGATAAATTAAAGAACTACCTAATTTCACTTGCAGAAAAAATTTCAACTACTAAAAATATTTCATCTGTTTTCAGACTCCCGGTTGATAGAGTTTTCATTCTAAAAGGTTTTGGAACTGTAGTTACAGGCACAACGATCTCAGGTAAAATCAAAACTGGTAAAGATGTTATTGTCTATCCACAGCAAATAACATCAAAAGTTAGAAATATTCATGTTCATAATTCTCCAGTTGAAGAAGCTATTGCTGGCCAGAGAACCGCATTAAACCTTCAGGGAGTTGAAAAAGATGATATTGAAAGGGGAAGTATAGTTACAGAACCAGGATATTTTGTTTTGAAAAATTTTATTTTTTGTAAATTGCTCTATCTTGAATCAAATAAAAAACCTTTGCAGAATAGAATAACTGTTAAATTTCACATTAACACTGATATTATTCCAGCAAAAGTTATTATTTTAAACGATAAGATTGTAAATCCAGGAGAGGAAAAATTTGTTATTTTTAATCTTTCAAAACCAACTATAACTTTAAATGGCGATAGATTTATTATTAGAAGTTTTGACGATAAACTCACTTTAGGCGGTGGCACTGTAGTTTATGCTTCTGAAAATAAAATAAAAATACCACTTGAAATTTTAAAAAAACTTGCTTCAGAAGATGTTTTTGAAAAACTTGAAGCTTATCTATATTTTCAAGGGATTAAAATTACAGATAAAAAGAATATTATTGCGAATTTTAACATATCCTTTGATAAAATTGATAAATTCTTAATGAATGAAAAAATTAAAAAAATTGAGGATAATGAATTTATCCATAGTGAACATTTTATAAATTTAAAAAATAAAATAATATCTGGAGTTGAAAAATTTCATAAAAATAATCCTCATGTTATTGGAATTATAAAAGAAGAATTAAAAAACAGAATAAATCCTGAGCTTGATAATAAATTATTTAATTTTGCAATAGATGAGCTTATAAAAGAAAATAAAATTGAAATTGAAGAGAGTTATTTAAAATTAAAAGAATTTAAAATAAAACTTGACAATAAAAAAAGTGAAATAATTGATAAAATTTATAAGGAAATTAAAAATGGAAGTTTAAAACCGCCTGTATTTAAAGAATTAGTATCATTAGCAAGCATTGACGAAAAAGAGTTAAGTCAATACCTAACAATATTAATAAAAGATGGAAAAATTGAAAAAATTTCTCCAGAAATATACTTTGATAAAAATTTATTTGAAAAAATCAAAAACGAATTAATTGAATACTTAAA
>CAZQKL010000117.1:330-5835 GCA_964593895.1 uncultured bacterium | reverse complement strand
AATCCGTATAAAAATACACGATTTTTAATCTTTAAATAATCAATCATAAAATTAATTTTCTTAAGAAGCTTCCCATCTCCAACAATGTGAAGAGCAGAGTTTTGAAATTCTTTTGAAAGAATATAAAAAGCTTTGATTAATACTTCAACTCCTTTCTGCTTTGTTAATGCACCAACAAATAGAATATTTTTTTCAAAATTCCCCTTTAAAGGATTTTCATTGAAATCTTTTTTAAATCTTTCAAGTTCAATCCCACTGTGAATTGTTGTAACATTTTTAAAAAATTTCCTTAAATAATTTTCTATCTCTTCACTTACAGCTACATGCCAGTCACATTTTGAGTATTTGTATTTAATTGAAAATGAGCTTATTGGATAAGAAACCCTTCTTGTTTCAATTAATTTAAAACTTTTTCTTTTAAAAATAAAATAATTTAAAGATTTGCTGTCATGACAGTGGACAATTTCAGGCTTTAAGTTTTTTAAATTTTTATTTAATGAATTTGAATAGTAAAAATTATTAGGTTCAAATCCAATAACATTCTCAATTCTCTCATCTTTTGCTCTTTGATATAAATTGGATTTTTTTCTACATAAAAGATAGCTTTCAACTCCAGAGGTTAATAATCCTTTATGGAGGATTAAAACCTGACGCTGTCCACCTCTAAATTCTTTTCCTGTATCAATGTGTATAACTCTCATTTCAATATTTTATATATATTTCTTTTGAGCCTAATTTTGAATATTCTTTTGGCTCTGTTCCTTTTTTAAAACATTCAAGTCTAACAAATTTTTTGGGAGTGTATTTTGTTGCTAAAAGGCCATTTCTTATATCAATCTTTCTAAAAACAATTCCTTCAGGAATTCTAAACATCTTTGGAGGAATATTTGCAAGAGCTTTTTGCATAAAGTATAACCAGATTGGGCTTGCAGCTCTTGAGCCTGTTTCAAATTTACCCAATGTTGAATGATTATCGTAACCTACATAAACTCCTGCAACAAGGTCTGGTGTGTATCCAAAAAACCATGCATCTTTAAAATCATTTGTAGTTCCAGTTTTTCCAGCACATGGTCTTCCAAGAGCTCTAACCCTTCTTCCTGTTCCTCTTTTTACAACATCTTCAAGAATTGAGGTAATTAAATATGCTGTTTGCGGACTTATTACCTGTTTCTGTTTCACAAGCCCAAGTTTAATTTCAAATTCATCAAATTTTACATTATTTTCAATAACTTTTCCATGCTTATCAACAATTTTCTTAATGAAAATATATTTTACCTGTTTACCTTCATTTGCAAAAATTGAATATGGATGTAAGATTTCAAGCAATGTTACAGCAGAAGAGCCAAGAGCCATTGTTAAATCTCTATTTAATTTTGATTTTATCCCAAGTTTTCTCGCATATTTTATTGCATAATCAATCCCAATTTTTTTTAAAATTTTAACTGTAACCACATTTCTTGAATGAACAAGTGCATCCCTTAATGTTGTTGGACCATAAAATCTTCTTTCATAATTTTCAGGTTTCCAATATCTCTTCTTTATAGGGTCCCAGAACATTTCTGGAGTATCATAGATTATTGTAGCTGGAGTAAATCCCTTATCAAGAGCTGCTGTATAAATTATTGGTTTAAATCCAGAACCAGGAAGTCTTTTTGCCATAAATGCTCTGTTAAAAGGACTTTTTAGGTAATCATATCCTCCTACCATTGCCTTAACAAATCCAGTTTTTGGGTCAATTGCAATAATTGCTCCATTAACCTTAACCTCTTGATAAACTTTAAAAAAATTAATTCCATTTTTTGTAAAGTATAAAGTTACCTTTATAACATCTCCTTTTTTTAAAATTTTACTTAATTTTTTTGAGATAAATTTTCTTTTTAAACCAATTCTTTTATATGAAATCCATTTATTGTCTTTGTATCTTAAATAACCTTTTGTGAAACCTAAATTAATAATTGCATAGTTGTGCTTTTTATCAACATAAGTAACAATACCTTTATAAATTAAGCCTTTTTTCAAAATATTTTTATTTTCATTTTTCAATTTTTCAATGTAAAATCTTATTTCACTTTGTGGAATATTCTTTTCAGGACCTGGCCATCCATGTCTCTGTTCATATTCTTCAAGGCCTCTTCTTAAAGCTTCTCTTGCGTATTGCTGATATTTTAAATTAACTGTGGTATAGATTTTGTAACCTTGAGTAAGTAAATTCTCAAGCCCATATTTTTTAATCATGTATTTTTTTATGTAATCTAAAAAGTATGGAGCAACTGTAATATTGTAATTTTTTTGAGGAACAATTGTTATTTTTTGCTTGTATGCTTTTTCTGCCTGTTGAGGTGTAATCATCCCATTTTTTACCATTTGATTTAACACATATTTTTGTCTAATTTTTGCCCTATTGAAATGCTTTGCTGGTGAATAGTAACTTGGTGCTTTTGGAAGACCTGCTAACATTGCAGCTTCAGCAAGAGTAATGTCTTTTAAGTCCTTTCCAAAATAGTTTCTGCATGCTGAAGCAACACCGTAAGAATTATATCCAAGATAAATCTGATTAAGATAAAGTGTTAAAATTTCATTTTTTGTTAAAAAATTTTCAAT
Source organism: uncultured bacterium (assembly GCA_964593895.1). Classification (GTDB taxonomy): domain Bacteria; phylum DYJV01; class DYJV01; order DYJV01; family JALVYZ01; genus CAZQKL01. The sequence goes on along the minus strand of CAZQKL010000117.1, from coordinate 3,234 downwards.
TTTATACGCTAAAATTGCCTCTTTAATTTTTCTTGAAATAGTCTTTTTTGGTGTAAGAAAAAAAGATTTTACAACCTGTTGGGTAATTGTGCTTCCACCCTGAACAATTTTACCTGCTTTTAGGTCTTTAATTAATGCTCTTATAATACTTAAAATATCAATTCCTTTATGTTCATAAAAATGTTCATCTTCAGCAGCTATAAAAGCTTGGACAACAATTTTTGGAATTTTATTAAAAGGGACAAAAATTCTATCTTCTCTATAAAATTTTCCAATAATTTGGTTATTATCTGAATAAACAAAACTGGTAACAGGTGGTGAGTAGTGTTTAAGTGTTTTAATATCTGGCAAAAATCTATTAAAATATAAAACTGTATAAACAGCTGAAAATAGGATTAAAAAAATAAAAATAGCAAAAATAATTAAAAATTTTTTAAACATTTACAGGAATTTCCTATTTTTGATAGTAATAATCGTAATGAGTTAAAAGGTATTGAGTAAATTTGTAAGCTTCATCATATGTTAAATTAGAATTAGAAGGAATAATTATCTGAACATAAAGTTTTTTATGATATTTATTTTTGGCTTTTTCAAGTGATTGCAATAATTGAGAATAAGTAACTTTTTTAAATTTATCCTCACCAACTGGCATCATAAGATATACTGGTTTACCATTCTGTTTAAAATATTTTACTCTAAAAATTACTTTTCCAAGAGGACTTCTTGCAGGCCCAACAAGTTTTAAATATTTTTCCTGAAGTTCTGAGTATTTCTGCTGAAGTGCATTTTTCAAAAACTGTAATTCTTGGATTTTATCTTTTAATTTTTCCTTTTCTGTTCGTAAATCTATGATTATTGTTTCCTTTTCTGAAAGTTTTTTCTCTTTCTCTTCAAGTAATTTCTTTAAATTTTCCTCCTCTTCTGAAAGTTGTTTAATTTTATTTGTAAGATTTCCAATTAGGATAATTTTTCCATTTAAATTAGATTTTAATTTTTGATTTTCCTCTGTTAACATTAAAATTTTTAATTGTGTTTCAGAAAGTTTTGTTTCAAGTTGATTAATTTTTGAATTTAACTCTCTTTTTATTTTTTCAAGTTGTTTAAGATATTTTTCTTTTTCCACAATTTCAGTTTTTGATGATAATAATTGTCTAAAAAGTTGGGTATTATGTGTAATGGTTACAACCATTGCAAGGATAAATATCATTAAAACAACCATCATTACATCAGTAAATGATGGCCATATGTTCTGTTCTTTTCTGTAAAAATTCTTATCAAATATTGATTTCATGTTAATCTTTTAATCTAAACCCTTCTTTTAATATGTTTTGTAATGTTTTTAGTTCTTCTGAGATTTTCTTGTAAATTTCATAATTTAATGAAATTAGTTTGCTGAATTTTGTTGCATACTCTTTTAAACCTTCTTCTGTTTCCAAAAATTTATTTGCAACATCTTTTAATTCCTTCAAAGTATCTTTTATTTCAAATTTTATTTTTTCTTCTGTTGGCGCAAATTCAGGTAGAATTTCAAAATAAGTTATTTTCTCTATTTCAAGAGCAAGCATTTCCTGAATTTGTAAAACTTTTGAATAAAAATAGTGGAAAATAAAATAGCAGATAATTGCAGTAAAAGTTGTATTTAATGCAGTGCTCATACCATGAATTATTAAAGCCATGCTCTTTTCATCTGTCATTTTTATAAATCCACTTGCTCCAATTAGTGAGATAATTAATGATACAACAGTTCCAAAAACTCCTGTTAAAATTAAGATGTTGTTTATATAATCAAGTAGAATTTTTTTTGAATTTTCTGGTGTAAGAAAAAAAGTTGAAAGAATATTTATTTCAGGAACTATTCCCTTTTCTTTTAATTCTTTCACAAGGTTGTATCTTACCGCAATGAAAGAATTTTTATCTATTCCCATTAATTTATCTGAAATTTTATTTTTACAATTTAAAAGAAATTTTTCAATTTGCCTCTCCTCTTTCATATATTTTAAAATTTCTCCAATAATTTTTACAATTCCAATGATAAATATCACTAAAATTAATCCATTAATTACAATTCCAACTTTTGTTTTCATCTGATAAAAGTAGATTTTTTTTAGCCATGATAGGTTAAATAATGCAATAATTGTTACAGCAATTAAAGTTAAGATTAAAGAAATTAATGTTTTTTTACTCATTTTTACTCTCCAGTTATTTCTAACTTTTTAATTTTATCATTTTCTTGAATATTTTCATTTTTTAACATTCTGCATTCTCCATCAATAATTGCTCCATTCTGAACAAATAATGAATTTACTTCAATAGTGCCTATAATTTTTCCAGGAGAAAAATTCTCAATCTTTTGAGCTCTAACATTCCCTTGAATTTTCCCTTTATTAATTAAAGCTTCTACATCAATTGTTCCAGTTATTTCTGATGTCTCTCCCACAATTAAAGTGCCTTCTTTTCCCAAAATATCACCTTCAAATATACCATCAATTTTTACACTCCCTTTAAAAATAAATTTACCTTCAAATTTGCAATCCTTTCCAATAAATGCTTTCATTTCTTTTGAATTATTCTTTGAAGAGAACATTTTAATTCTCCTTGAAATTTATTCTAAAAATTTTCATACTTTTATGTGATATTCCATTTTTATCAAAATATGTCAACCCAGTTAAAAGAAAAAATTTTTTACCTATTAAGCTATTATAAATTGTGATTTTGTCTGTAAAATCAATATTTTTGATAATTTGCATTGTATCATAACCAAGATAAATAAGAAAATTTGGTTTTGAATTTAAATAATTTTTAATGTAAAAGTTAAAATCTTCATGTTCATTGTAATCTACGCAATCAAAAAAAGTTATATTTTTTAAAAATTTTTCATCTAATTTGAATAAAATTTTGCTGTTC
>CAZQKL010000117.1:0-320 GCA_964593895.1 uncultured bacterium | reverse complement strand
TTTTACATCATCAGCTATAAAAATTCCATCTATTTTTCTTGAATGAATAAATTTTTCATCTTTTTTGTAAATATCACCAATCTGAAATAATGGTGCTTTGAAATCGTATGCATCTGGAGAATATGATGCTATTGATTTGATTATTGATAATGGGCAATACTTTAATGCTAAATTTTTAAATTCAACTCCAAATTGGTTTTCTGGATACATTATTGCAAGATTTTTTACATTATCATTCAAAATTGTTTTACAAAGATATTTAATTTCATCTTCTGGATTGTTATTATGAGTAAAAATATACTTTCCATATTTTGCAAAAT
>CAZQKL010000116.1:0-5851 GCA_964593895.1 uncultured bacterium | reverse complement strand
GGTAAATAGTTTAAAAAGAGGAGAAAACCCAGTTATTGGAAGAGATTTTAATTATTCTCATGGATGGGAATAAATTTTAGGAGAAGATAAAATGCCATGGTATGATGATGAATATGAACCGCAAGAAAAGAGAAAACCAAATATTAATTTTGACCAATTTAAAGGTAAGATTAAATTGCCAAATATTTCTGCTATAATTGTAATTTTAATTTTAGCCTGGCTTGCCTCTGGTATTTATATAGTTCAGCCTCAGGAAGTAGGGGTTGTAAAAAGATTTGGAAAATTTGTAAGAATTACATATCCAGGTCCACACTGGCATATTCCATATCCAATAGAGGAAGTTTTAAAGCCAAAAGTTACAAAGGTTTGGAGACTTGAAATAGGGTTTAGAACAATTCCAGAAACCAATCCTCCAAGATATATAACTGTTCCTCAAGAATCATTGATGTTAACTGGAGATGAAAATATAATAAGAGTAGAATTTATTGTTCAGTATAAGATAAAAGACCCTGTTGCGTATTTATTTAATGTTAAAAATCCAAGAATAACAATTTTTAAGGCCGCTGAAGCTTCAATGAGAGAAATTATTGGGAAAAACGATATTGATACAGCTTTAACAACTGGAAAAGCAAAAATCCAGCAAGAATGCAGATTACTTCTTCAAAGTATTGTAGATAAATATAAACTTGGAGTAAAAATTTTAACTGTTCAAATGCAGGATGTTCATCCACCAAAAGAAGTAATTGAAGCATTTAAAGATGTAGCAAGTGCAAAAGAGGACAAAGAAAGACTTATAAATGAAGCTGAAGCTTATAGAAATGATATTATACCAAAAGCAAAAGGAGAGGCTGCAAAAATAATTAATCAAGCTCTTGCATACAAACAAGCTGTTATAAATAAAGCAATAGGAGATACAAAAAGATTTGAATTAATTTTAGCAAAATATAAGCAGGAAAAAGACATCACAAAGAAAAGAATTTACCTTGATATTATGGAAAAAATTCTTAAAGATTCTGAAAAGATTGTAATTTCAAATAAAAGTTCAATGAAACTCTTACCATTAATTAATTTTGGAGAAAAAAATGTTGAAGGAAAAGTTAAGTAAATTTATTGTTCCAGTAATTATTATTTTAATTTTACTTTATCAGAGTTTATTTATTGTTGACCAAACTCAATATGCTATTGTGCTTCAACTTGGCAAACCTGTAAAAGAAATTTTTTCCCCAGGATTATACTTTAAAATTCCGTTAATTCAAAATGTTATATATTTTGACAACAGACTCCTTGAATACGATTCTGCACCAGCTGAAATAATTACAGGTGATAAAAAGAATTTAGTAGTTGATAACTATGCTCGTTGGAGAATAAAAGACCCATTAACTTTTTATAAAACAGTTAAAGATTATCTTGGAGCTCAATCAAGACTTGATGATATAATTTACTCAGAATTAAGAGTTGTTCTTGGAAGGCATACACTAATTGAGATAGTTTCATTAAAAAGGTCAGAGATTATGAATGAAATTACAAAATATTGTGATGACATAGCAAAAAAGTATGGAATTCAAGTTGTGGATGTAAGAATTAAAAGAGCAGATTTACCGCCTGAAAATGAAAGATATGTTTTTAATAGAATGAGAGCAGAAAGACAGAGACAGGCAAAAAAATACAGGTCTGAAGGAATGGAGGAAGCATTAAAAATAAAATCTGAAACTGATAAAGAAAAAGTAATAATTTTATCAGAAGCTAAAAAGAAAGCAGAGATAATTAAAGGTGAAGGAGATGCTACAGCAATTGAAATTTACAACAAAGCATTTTCAAAAGATAAAGAATTTTTTGAATTTTATAGAACCATGAAAGCTTATAGCAAAGCGTTTAAGAAAAATACAAAATTTATTTTAACTCCAGATAATAAATTTTTGAAGTATTTAAATGAAGATATTCAATAATTTCAGCAATATTAAAGAAAAATTAAAAAATCCAGTTTTAACAATTGGAAATTTTGATGGTGTTCATAAAGGGCATCAAGAAATTTTTAAAAGAATATTGAAAAAAGCTGAAGAAATTTCTGGTGACGCAGTTGTTATGACATTTGACCCTCATCCTTTAAAAGTCCTTTCAGGTGAAGATAAAATACTATTATTAACTCCTACTAAAAAAAAATTAAAACTAATGGAAAAATTTGGAATAAAAAATGTAATCCTTGTAAAATTTACAAAATCTTTTGCAGAAATGGAGCCAGAGGAGTTTGTAAAAAAGATATTAGTTCAATCAATTGGAGTAAAAGAGTTATATGTTGGTTTTAACTATTTTTTTGGTAAAAATAAAAAGGGAAATGTTGAACTTTTAAAATATTATGGGAAAAATTATGGTTTTAATGTTCATATAATTGAGCCATATATTCTTGATGGTGTTACTGTTAGTTCTACATTATGTAGAAAATTGATAGCAGATGGAAAAGTAAAAGAAGTATGCAAATTTCTTGGAAGATTTTATTTAATTGAAGGAAAAGTTGTATATGGAGATGGAAGAGGGAAAAAAATTGGCATCCCAACTGCAAATATAAAGTCAGAACAGGAAGTTTACCCAAAAGAAGGGGTCTATGCAGTAAAAGTTGCATATAAAGGAAAAATATATGATGGTGCATGCTCTATTGGCTTTAATCCCACATTTGACAGTGAAAGATTGACAGTTGAAGTGCATATATTTGATTTTAATAAAGAAATTTATGGAGAATTATTAAAAGTTGTATTTATAGAAAGATTAAGAGATATGAAAAAATTTAAAGATATTTTTGAATTAAAAGAAGCTATTTTGAATGATATTAAAAAAGCAAAAGAGATTTTAAAACCAATAAAAATTTCCCTTAAAAACCCAGATTTTGTTTGAAGAATTTATACGGAAATATTTAAAATGAAAACTTTAATGGTTCAAGGCACAGGTTCTTCAGTTGGAAAATCTGTTATTGTTGCAGGATTTTGTAAAATTTTTGCAGATATGGGTATAAAAGTTGCTCCTTTTAAATCGCAAAATATGGCTTTAAATTCTTATATTACAAAAGATGGAAAAGAAATGGGTAGAGCACAAGTAGTACAGGCTGAAGCATGTGGAATTGAACCAGATGCAGATATGAACCCTATATTATTAAAACCTAATTCTGATACTGGTGCTCAGGTAATTTTACAAGGTAAAGTTTTTGGAAATATGAATGCAGTTGAGTATCATAAATTTAAAAAAAAAGCAAAAGAAGTGGTTATTGATAGTTTTAATAGATTAGCAAAAAAATATGAATTAATAATAATTGAAGGAGCTGGGTCTCCAGCAGAGATAAATTTGATTGAAAACGATATTGTAAATATGGGAATGGCTGAAATAGCTGATGCTCCTGTAATTTTAGTTGGAGATATTGATAGAGGAGGAGTTTTTGCATCACTTTTTGGAACCGTAATGTTATTGCCTGAAAAATATAGAAGAAGAATTAAAGCATTTTTAATAAATAAGTTTAGAGGAGATAAATCTCTCTTAATTCCTGGATTGGAGCAATTAACCAAACTTACTGGAATTCCTTTTTTAGGCGTTATTCCTTTTATTAAAGACCTATATATTCAAGAAGAAGATGGAGTTATAATTCAATCCAAGGTTAAGGAAAATTTTGGAATAGGTGATGTAAAAATAGGTGTAATTTATCTTCCTCATATATCAAATTTTACAGATTTTGATGCTCTTGAAAAAGAACCTGATGTTTTCTTAAGATACATTTATCCAGAAGAAGATTTCAGCATTTTTGATGTTATTATTCTTCCTGGAACTAAAAATACAATTGATGATTTGCAATATTTAAAAGAGAAAAATTTTCATAAAAAAATTAAAGAATTTATAAATTCAGGAAAATTTTTAATTGGAATATGCGGTGGTTTTCAGATGCTTGGAAAGGAAATTTTAGACCCTTATCATGTTGAAAGTAGCAAAACTTTCCATGAAGGATTGGGATTTTTTGATTTCATAACAGAAATGGCAAAAGAAAAAACCACAAGACAGGTTGAAGTGGTTGTTTTTTCTAAAAAACATTTTTTAAAAAATATTAATGAGCCCCTTTCAGGTTATGAAATTCATATGGGAAGGAATAATTATAAAAATAAACCAGAATTTTTGTTTAAAAATCTAAATGATGGTTCTTACGATGGGTTAATTTCAGAAAATGGAAGAATTTTAGGCACATACATTCATGGAATTTTTGATAATAATTCATTTCGCAGGGCATTTTTAAATTATGTGAGAAAAAATAAAGGATTAAAAGACCTATCAATAGAAGCAACAATTGATTATAAAAAGCTTAAAGAGAAAAGTTTTAAAAGGCTTGCAGAAGTTATAAAAAATAATATTGATTTTAATATGCTTTTGGAAATTATAGGATTTTAAATATGTTTTTTAAAAATTTCTGGCTCTACACTAAAAAAATCTTATTTTATCCTTTATTTTCAATTGGACAAAGTCCTGTATCCCTTGCAACTTTTTTTAAAATAGGGATACTTTTATTTATCTGTGTTTATCTTTTGAAAAAGATTAGAACAAAAACTGTTAAAATTTTAATAAAAAATTTTAATATTTCTTCAGGAGTTGTGAATTCATTAACAACTCTCGGATATTACACTTTTCTTGTAATTATTTTTTTAATAATTCTCTCAACAGCAGGAATAAATTTAAGTCAGCTCACAATTATTTTAAGTGCTCTTGGTGTTGGAATTGGATTTGGTTTACAATCAATTGTTAATAATTTTGTAAGTGGAATTATTCTCCTTCTTGAAAGAACAATAAAAGTCGGAGATTTTGTAGAACTTGAAGATGGTGTTATTGGTGAAATAAAAGAAATCACAATGAGAACAACTGTAATTAAAACATTTGATGGAAATGATATTATTGTTCCAAATTCAGAATTAATATCAAATAGAGTAAATACCTGGACTTATCTTGATAAATTTAGAAGAATTCATGTTCCTTTTGGTGTTTCATACGATTCAGACCCTGAAATTGTAAAAAAAGCAGCAATAGAAGCTGCAAGAGAGGTAAAATTTACAATTGAAGATGAAGAACACCCAATAGTTGTGGTTTTCAAAGAATTTGGAGATAGTTCAATTAATTTTGTGCTTCTTGTCTGGTGTGAAATGTCAAAAGCTATTGGAGACCTTGGAATAAGTGAGTACTATTTTGCTCTATTTAGAAAATTCAAAGAATACAACATTGAAATTCCTTTCCCACAGCTTGATATTCATATAAAATAATCCACCTAAAGTTTTCCTAACAATACCCGATATTATAGACATGAAACATTTAATTTTTGGAGTTATTTTTAAGCTTATCTTTGCTCACAATACATTTGCAAAAACTGCTTATTATTCATATTCAGCTTATCATTACCTAAAAAAATATAATCACATTAAAACCCGTCCAATTTCACCTGTAAAAGGTATTGCATACAGGAAGAAATTTTATAAAGGAATTTTTATTAAGCCGTATAAAAATCAGCATTATGTTAGAGCTACTTTATCAGGGAAAGTTGTGTTTTGCGACTATGTTAAATATTTTGGGTATGTTATAATAATTTCCCACAGAAATGGATTAAAAACAGTTTATGCAAGAATAGTAAAGCCTCTTGTTAGAAAAAATTATTATGTTAAAAAAGGTCAAATTATTGGAGTAATTTCTCCTAAAAAACAGTTCTATTTTGAAGTTAGAAAGAGAAAAATTCCAATTAATGCTGTTGCATTTTTAAAATAATTTTACTCAACCCTGTAATTTGGAGCTTCTTTTGTAATTATTACATCATGAACATGACTTTCTCTTAATCCTGCATTTG
>CAZQKL010000115.1:0-5853 GCA_964593895.1 uncultured bacterium | reverse complement strand
ATTTTTTAATATTTCAAATTTTTCATAAAATTCTTTTTCAAACCCTACTCTATTTTTTCTGCAACTACCTGCAAAAGTTATTTGAAATTTCCCAGATTTATCTTCTGTAATTTTAATCCAGAATTTTTTATTTATCAAGAAAAATGTAATAAAAAAACCTATTGTCATGATAAAACAACCTAACCAGATAAGCCATACTCCAGGGTCTTTTGTTACTTGAAGTCCAGTGTAATATTTAACTTTTGCATCTATTAATTGAAAAAAATATTTACCGTTTCTATGTTTTAGGTCAAAATCTGGAAAATTTCTAAAAATTACAAAAGGTCTTGAATTAAAATGAGAATGGAAATTATCTGAAACTACTGCAATTTGAGCTGTTGGTCCAAATCCCTGAAAATTATCTGTATAATTCATTACAACAAATTTAGTTTTATTATCAAGGTTAACTGGAATTCTTAATGGCACATATTTATCAAAAATTACCTCTTTTGTTACTCTATCAAGAACTCTTATTTCAACTTCCTGTCCAACAGTTCCATAAGAAGCTTGATAAAATGTAATCCCCTTATACGTTAAAGGATGATTAACTCTAATTATCTTTTTAAATTTTGTTTTTCCATCAATTATTTCAACTAATGACCTATAATCTTTTGGTGTTCCATTTGGATAAAACTTAACCTCAAATTTTATACATTTTATCTTAAAGCCAAGAGGCTTAATTTTCATATCCCTCAACATTACCTTATCTGCAATTTGGCCTTCTAAAATATTCATGTTTCCTCTATAACCCCATATTCCGCCAATTATTGCACCTATTGCAATTATTATTAAACTTAAATGAACAATGTAGTAGCCAAAATTTGAAAATTTAAACTTATTTATGAAAAAGTGAACTTCACCATTTACTTCATTTTTAAGGTATTTTTCTGATTTTAAATATTTTTTTATAAACTCTTCTATTTTTTCCAATGAAAATTTTTTTTTAGGAAGTGGAAAACTCTCCTTTAAAATAATTGTTTTTTCAACCTGTGGAGTTAAAATAACATTTCTGTCATAAATTCTTTTAATTGTAACTTTATAATGTTTTAATGAGCAGAAAATTAAATTAATTATTAAAAGGATTAAAAGAGTTACAAACCACCAGGAATGATACATATCAAATATATCAAAAAAAGAGAAAATTTTAAAAACAATTGGATTTAATCTTTCCGCATATTGAGATTTTGGTAATTCTTGGGGGATAATTGTGCCAATAATTGAAGTTAATGCAAGAGAGAAAAGTAAAAAAAGAGTTAACTTTAATGAAGAAAAAAATTTTACAATTTTACTCATTTTAAAACCTAAAAAAGCGGGGATAAACCCCGCTTGGATAATTATTTTTTATGGCATTTTTTACATGAAGTTGGTCCAGCTTTTTTACCAGCTTTTTTCATTTTCTTGTGGCAACCTTTACATCTTTTGTGATATACTTTCATAGCTTTTGGAGCTTTACCACTCTTTTTAGCCTTGTGACATTCTGAACATTTCCTTGGTTCACCTTTTCCACTCCATTTGTGATGGCACTTTTTACATCCAAATTTTTTAGCATGCCAGCCATGATTAAATGTAACAGGTGGTTTTCTCTTTTGAACTTCATTAATTGTGACTTTTTCAGGAGCCTTTGGCATTTCTCCAGCTGTAAGAGCAAAAGCAACTGCTACTAAAAATAAACCTGAAAGGATTGCAACTAATAACTTTTTCATCTATCTTCACCTCCTTTTAAAAATTTGTGAAATTTTTAAAAAAGCAAAACTCGTATAATATAAAAAAAACTTTCCTGTCAACAAATTTCTTGATAATTTAAAAAACTTTAATTATAAAATTTAAAAATTATAAAATTTAAAAAATTTTGGAGAATTAAAATGAGAAAAGGATTGATAATAGTTCACACAGGAAATGGTAAAGGAAAAACAACTGCAGCCTTAGGTTTAGCATTTAGAGCTCTTGGTAATGGGTTTAAAGTTTGTATGATACAATTTATAAAAGGCACATGGAAATATGGAGAATTAAAAGCAGCAGAAAAATTTGAAAATTTTGAAATAATTCCTATGGGAAAGGGCTTTGTAAATCTTGGAAGTGAAAAACCAGACCCAAAAGATGTTGAAGCAGCAAAAGATGCATTTGAAAAAGCTAAAAGTGTTATATTTTCTAATAATTATGATATGGTCATTCTTGATGAGATAAATTACGCTATTTTATATAAACTTCTTGATGTAGATGATGTTGTTGAAATTTTAAAAAACAAACCTGAAAAATTACATGTTATTTTAACTGGTAGAAATGCTCATGAAAAAATAATCGAAATTGCTGACCTGGTTACTGAAATGAGAGAAATAAAACATCCATTCCATAAGGGAATTAAAGCTCAAAGAGGAATTGAATTTTAAAATGTTTTTTTATATCATTAAAAGAATTGTAAATATTTTTGTGCTGTTAATTGGCATTACCGCAATATCATTTGCAGTAATTCATCTTGCTCCTGGAGGACCTGTAGAATTAGCTTCCTCTTTAAATCCAAAAATGACAAAAGAGGTAAGAGAAAGATTATATAAGCTTTATGGACTTGATAAACCATTATATGTTCAATATTTACAATGGTTAAAAAAAGTTGCAAAACTTGACTTTGGATATTCATTTGCTCCAGACCATAAAAAGGTTATTACAAAAATAAAAGAAAGAATTGGGATAACAGTTGTTATAAATTTAATTTCAATAATTTTAATTTTTATAATTTCAATTCCAATCGGAGTAATATGTGCCAAAAATGAAAATAATTGGATTGATAAATCCTTAACAACTTTTGTTTACATCGGCTATGCAATGCCATCTTTCTGGTTTGCTTTACTTTTAATGATTTTTTTTGGAATACATTTAAGAATTTTACCAATTTCTGGAATAAAATCTTTAAATCATGATTATTTATCTTTTTGGGGAAAGTTTACAGATTATGTAAAACACCTAATTCTGCCACTTCTTGTATCAACTTTTGGTGGAATTGCAGGGCTTTCAAGATATGTAAGAAATAATATGGTTGAGGTTTTAAAAACTGAATATATTTTATCTGCTAAAGGAAGAGGAATACCTGAAAAGAAAATTTATTACAAGCATGCATTAAAAAATGTCCTATTACCTGTTATAACAATAATTGGGCTTTCAATCCCAGGTCTTATTGGTGGGAGTGTTATTTTTGAATCAATATTTGGAATCCCCGGCATGGGTCAATTATTTTATCAAAGTGTTATGTCAAGAGATTATCCTGTTATTATGGGAATATTGACAATTGGAGCTATTTTAACTCTAATAGGTAATTTAATTGCTGATATTTGTTACTCTATAGCTGACCCAAGGGTTAAGTTAAAATGAAAAATTTTTTGTTTGTAATTGGAATAATTATTGTTGGAACTCTTATTATTACAGCAATTTTAGCTCCATACATTTCTCCCTATGACCCAACTTCAATTAATGATAAAAAAGTTTTAATGCCACCAGATAAACAAAACATTCTTGGCACAGATGAGCTTGGAAGAGATGTTTTATCAAGATTAATTTATGGTTCAAGAATATCAATTGAAGTTGGAATTATTGCAGTTGGTATTTCCACAATTATTGGAACTTTTTTAGGAGCAATAGCTGGTTATTATGGAGGAATTATTGATGCAATTATTATGAGATTTGTTGATATAATGTTATGTTTTCCTGCATTTTTCCTGATTTTAGCAGTAATTGCTTATTTAGAACCATCTATTGTAAATATAATGATAATTATTGGGCTAACTTCATGGATGGGGATTTGTAGAATAGTTAGGGCTGAATTTTTAAGTTTAAAAACAAGAGATTTTGTGCTTTCTGCAAAAATAAATGGAGCAAGCACAATAAGAATTATTTTTATTCATATTCTTCCAAATGTGTTGCCATCAATAATTGTTTATGCTACTTTAGGAATTGCTGGAGCAATTTTAACTGAATCAGCATTATCATTTTTAGGTCTTGGAGTTCAACCACCAACACCAAGTTGGGGGAATATGTTAACAAGTGGAAAAAATTATATTGACATAGCATGGTGGTTATCAGTATTTCCAGGACTTGCAATATTTTTAACTGTTTTAGGATTTAATTTCCTCGGAGAGGGATTGCAAAATATTTTAAATCCAAAAAGGAGGGAGTAAAATGGAGAAAGAAAAAATAATTCAGGAATTAAAGGAATATGGCAATAAGCACAACAACAGAATTACCTGTGCAAAAGCATGGGAATTTGCAGATAAATTTGGAATTACAAAAAAAGAGATAGGTGAAATTTTAAATGAATTAAAAATAAAAATTACAAATTGTCAGCTTGGATGTTTTTAAAATGCTTATAGCAATAATTGGTGCTGGTGTAGTAGGTTGTCATATAGCATTGAAGTTAAAAAATAAGAATAATGAGGTATTTCTTCTTGAGAAAGAGCAGTGGCTATGGTTTCACACAAGCACAAGAAATAGTGGTGTAATTCATGCAGGAATTTATTATCCTTATCACTCATTAAAAAGAGAATTTTGTGTTAAAGGTGCTGACCTAACTTACAAATTTTTAAAAGAACTTAATATAGAACATAGAAAATGTGGTAAAATTATTGTTGCAAAAGATGAAAAAGAAAAAGAAGAACTAAAGAAATTGTATGAAAATGGAATAAAAAATGGAGTTAAAGGATTAAAGCTCATTGGTAAATCAGAAATTGAAAAATTAGAACCAAACTGCAAATCTGAATATGCCCTCTATTCTCCAAATTCAGGAGTTGTAAATTGTTCAGATTACTATAAAAAAATTGAAGCTTTTCTTCAGGAAAAAGGAGTAAATGTTGTTAACAATTGCAAAGTTGAAAATGTTAATGTTACCAAGAAAAAGGTGATTACCAATCGTGGTGAACTTAATTATGATGTTTTAATAAATTCTGCTGGATTATGGGCTGATGAAATAGCAAAAATGTGTGGAATTGAAGGTTTTAAAATTATTCCTTATAAAGGTGATTACTATTCATTAAATGAAGATACAATAAATGGAATGATTTATCCAGTTCCAACAGATGAAAAAGGAGCTCTTGGAGTTCATTTCACCAAAACAGCTTATAATGAGATTTGGATTGGACCTACAAGTAAAGAATTTGACAGAAAGGATGATTATGATGTGTATGAAAAAAAGGATATTTTTGTAAAAGCTTGCGAGGTTTATTTAAAAAAATTTAATGAAAATAAAATTTCTGTAGGATTTTCAGGGAACAGACCTAAATTATTTATTCATGGAAAATTTGTTTACGATTTTGTTATTTTTAGAAGAAATAATATTATTCATTTATTTGGAATAGATTCTCCTGGCCTCACTGCAGCTCCAGCAATTGCTGAATATGTGAGTGAATTAATATTATAAATATTTGCTGTAGGAGGGAAAATGAAGATAAAAAAAGCAATAATAAGTGTAAGTGATAAAACTGGAATTTTAGATTTTGCAAAAGAATTAAATAAATTAGGAATTGAAATCTTATCAACTGGAGGCACAGCAAAAATTTTAAAACAGAATAACATCCCTGTAACAGAAATTTCTGCTTACACTGGTTTTCCTGAAATTATGGACGGTAGAGTTAAAACCCTTCATCCTAAAATTCATGGTGGGATATTGGCTATTAGAGACAATCCAGAACATATGAATAAAATTAAAGAATTGGGAATTGAGCCTATTGATATGATTGTTGTAAATCTATATCCATTTGAAAAAACAATTGAGAAAAAAGATGCAACTTTTGATGATGCTATTGAAAATATTGATATTGGTGGTCCTACAAT
>CAZQKL010000114.1:0-5858 GCA_964593895.1 uncultured bacterium | reverse complement strand
AATTTATGGGAGCAGATGGACTTGATGATAAAATTATGCTTCAAAATCCAGATGCTGAAGGATTAATGATAACCACTCCATTTATTCCAGACAAAGCTGGACCTGAAGCAAAAGAATTTATTGAACTGTATAAGAAAAAATTTCATTCTGTTCCAAACTGGTTTGCTGCAAATACTTATGATGCGGTAATGCTTGCAGCAGAAGCAATAAAACATGCAGGAAAAAATAGAGAAAAGATTAGAGATTATCTTGCAAGCATTAATTCTCCAGAAAAAGCTTTTCATGGAGTTACAGGAGCAACCTATTTTGATAAAAATGGTGATTGCTTAAAACCTGCATTTATTAAAGTAATAAAACATGGAAAATGGGTTGGAGCAAAAATTCAATTAAAGTAAATTAATATGCTACTTCAACAGCTTGTAAATGGTCTTGTTTTAGGTTGTGTTTATGCTTTAATCGCTGTGGGCTATACTCTTGTGTATGGGGTAATAGAACTTATAAACTTTGCCCATGGCGATATTTATATGCTTGGTGCTTTTTTTATGTATACATTTTTAAATTTTGGTGTTCCTTTTCTTCCCTCATTTATTTTAGCAGTTTTCTGTTGTATAATTGTGGGAATTTTACTTGATATAATTGCTTATAGACCAGTAAGATACTCAGAAAGACTTGCAGCATTAATAACCGCAATTGGTATGAGCATTTTTTTTGAAAATATGGCACTTTTAATATGGGGAGCAGACATTAAAAGATATTCAGCCAATTTAATTCCTTCTTTTTTCAGAAAATTGTTTATAAATCTTCCAAATGAACATATAAAAAATGTTTTTTTAACTGTGTCATATCTTCAAGTTGTAATTATTGTATTATCAATAATTTTAATGATTGCCCTTCATTTAATAATTCATAAAACAAAAATTGGCACAGCAATGAGGGCAATTGCTCAGGATAAAAGAGCTGCAGCACTTATGGGAATTGATGTTAATAGAGTTATTTCATTTACATTTGCTCTTGGTTCAGCTCTTGCTGGTGTTGCTGGAATTTTTATTGGAATGTATTATAATTCAATTTATCCAATGATGGGATACATTGCTGGAATTAAGGCATTTGCTGCAGCTGTTTTAGGTGGAATAGGTTCAGTTCCAGGTGCTATGCTTGGCGGAATTGTTCTTGGGATGGCAGAAACTATTGGTGCTGGTTATATTTCAAGTGCATACAGACATGGAATTGCATATGCGGTTATGATTTTTGTTATTTTGTTTAATCCAGCTGGTTTAATGGGTAAAAAAAGAGTGGAAAAAGTTTAGATATGAAAAATTATGTAAAAATCATAGGGCTAATAATTGGAATTTTGCTTCCTTTAATTCCATTTCAGGGGATAGATTATGTTTTAAGAGTTGCTACATTAACTGTGCTTTATATGATACTTGCACTTGGTTTAAATATAATTGTTGGTTTTGCAGGATTACTTGATTTAGGTTATGTTGGTTTTTATGGAATAGGAGCATATGTTTGTGGATTAATTTCAGTCCATTTTGGCTGGAATTTCTGGAGTTTAATACCATTGTGCATTATTGCTGGTGCTTTATCAGGGATTTTACTTGGAACTCCTACCTTAAGGTTAACAGGTGATTATTTTGCAATTGTAACATTTGGATTTGCTGAACTTGTTGTTTTAATAATAAGAAATGAAATATGGCTAACAAGAGGCCCAATGGGGGTAACAGGAATTCCTCCAATTACTTTTTTTGGACATGCTTTGACAAAAGAATGGCAATATTATTACATAATTTTTGGGTTATTTTTGATTATTTTAATGTTAATAAAAAGACTTGAAAATTCAAAAATTGGTAGAGCATGGTTTGCAATAAGGGAAGATGAAATTGCTGCACAATGCTGTGGCGTTAATCTTGTAAGATATAAAGTTCTTGCTTTTGCAATAAGTGCATCTATCGGAGCAATTGGTGGTGCTTTTTATGCAAGATGGTTCAGATTTATTCATCCAGATATGTTTAAATTCTGGGAATCAATATTAATTTTATGCTTAATTGTTTTTGGAGGAATGGGAAATGTTTGGGGAGTTATTCTTGGAACTCTTGTTTTAATTCCTTTAACTGAGATTTTGCGTAATATTTTACCACAACAATTTGTTGAAGCAAGATACTTAATTTTTGGAGCTTTACTTGTAATAATGATGCGATTTAGACCAAATGGACTAATCCCATTTACACGAGAAAATAAAAAATGAAATACATTACATATAAAAAAACATCATTTGGGTATAAACCTGTTTTCAAAAATACAAGAATTCCTGTTGTATTAATTTTAGAATTATTGTCTTCTGGAGAAACAGTGGAAAACATTTTAAAAAATTATCCACAACTTACTTTAGAGCATATAAGAGAAGCTTTTGAATTAGGTGCTAAAATTCTTAATTATGAAGAAAAAGAAATTGAAATTTCTGATTGATGAAAATATGCCTTTAAGTATTGGAATAGAAATTAAAAACTTATTTCCTGATAGCGAATTGATAATAAAAAATAAAAAACTACAGGGTAAACCTGATGAGATAATTTATAATTATGCTTTAAAAAATAATTTTTACATTATTACATTTGATTTAGATTTTTTAGATATAATTAAATTTCCCTTAAAAGGAATTAGAATTATTTGCAGATTTAAAAACCAAAAAATAAAAGATATGAAAATAAAAATTTTAAATGCATTGAAAAAAATAAATTTTGAAGAAATTGATAATAGCATAATAATCATATCAAACAAAAAAATTAGAATAAAAAATCAAAAAAATGACCGAAATTTTAAAAGTTCATAATTTAACAAAAGATTTTGGTGGTGTAAGAGCTGTTGATAATGTAACTTTTGAAGTTAAAAAGGGTGAAATTTTATCAATTATTGGTCCAAATGGTGCTGGAAAAACTACTCTTTTTAACATGCTTACAGGATTATTGAAACCAACAAAAGGAAGCATAATATTTGAAGGAAGGGAAATAGTTCCTGAAGATAATCCTGAAGATTTTAAAAAGTTAAAATTAATCTCAATTTTATTTGGAATATATTCAATTTTTATAGGAATTTATTTTTACCTAATTTATCACAATTACGCAACATTTAAACTTGAATTTACTCTCTTTTTAATATTTGTAACTCTGTTTAGGATTTACACTTCAATAAGAATGAATTCAAGAGTAATTTGGGCAAAGGGATTTAATTCAATTATTCTTTTTTTTGACACAGCATTTGCAATATTTTTCGCATTTACAAGAAAATTAATAATTCCAGCTATTTTAATTTCTTTTATTTCAATTCTTTTTTACTATTATTTCAATAGAAGAAAAACAAAAAATCTTTTTGGAGAATTTATTGAAGCAGATAAAATTGCAATTCAGGGGATTGCAAGAACTTTTCAGAATATTAGACTTTTTCAGAATTTAACTGTACTTGATAATGTTTTAATTGGTTTTCATAATTCAATTCATGAAAATGTGCCACAAGTATTGTTAAATACTCCACATAAGAAAAAGGAGGAGGAAAAATTTATAAAAAAAGCTTTTGAAATTCTTGATTATGTTGGCTTAAAGGAATATGCAAATTTTACAGCATCTAATCTTCCTTATGGAGAACAGAGAAAACTTGAAATAGCAAGAGCCCTTGCTTTAAATCCTAAACTCCTCCTTCTTGATGAACCAGCAGCAGGAATGAATCCTGTTGAAACTCAAAATCTATTGGACTTAATTAGAAAAATAAGAGACGATGGCACAACTGTAATTTTAATTGAACATGACATGAAACTTGTAATGAATATTTCAGATAGAATAATTGTTCTTGATTATGGGAAAAAAATAGCAGAAGGAAAACCTGAAGATATAAAAAACAATCCAAAAGTAATAGAAGCATATTTGGGAAAGGTTGCAGAAAGTGCTTGAACTTCAAGATATTCATACATTTTATGGGAAAATTGAAGCTTTAAAAGGTATAAATTTAAAAGTTGGGGAACATGAAATCGTATGTTTAATTGGAGCAAATGGAGCTGGAAAGACCACAACTCTTTTAACAATAAGTGGGATTATTAAACCAAAAACTGGAAAAATATTTTTTAATGGAAAAGATATAACAAATCATCCACCACAAGAAATAGTTAAAATGGGAATTGTACAAGTTCCTGAAGGAAGAAGAATTTTCCCAGATTTGACAGTTAAAGAAAATTTAATTCTTGGAGCTTACATTAGAAAAGAGAAAGAGGAAATTGAAAGAGATTTAGAATGGGTTTTTTCACTTTTTCCAATTTTAAAAGAAAGATTAAATCAGCTTGCTGGAACAATGAGTGGTGGTGAACAGCAGATGCTTGCAATTGCAAGAGGATTAATGACAAATCCAAAAGTTCTTCTACTTGATGAGCCTTCCCTCGGTCTTGCACCAAAAATTGTGGAAAAAATTTTTGAAACAATAATTGAAATTAACAAAAAAGGAACACCAATTCTTCTTGTAGAACAGAATGCGAATATGGCTTTGCAAATTGCTACAAGAGGGTATGTAATTGAAACAGGGAAAATTACAATTGAAGGAACTGCAAAGGAATTATTAACAAATGAGCTTGTAAAAAAAGCTTATCTTGGTGAATAAACAGCTTTTTCAATGGCTTTTTTCAAATCATCAATTAAAAAAGGCTTTGTTAAAATTCCAGAAAATCCGTAATCTTTAAATTTTACCACAACATCACTTTCTGTATAACCACTTGTAACAATTGCTTTCACATTTGGGTCAATCTCTTTTAAATCTTTTAAAATTAATTCACCACTTTTGTATCCTGGTAAAGTTAAATCAATAATTACTAAATCAAATTTTTCCTTTTTATAAATTTCAACTGCTTTTTCAGGATTTGCAACAATTTTGCAATCATACCCTAAAAGTTCTAACATATTTTTTATTGTATCTTTAACATTTTCATCATCTTCAATAACTAAAATATTTAACTTTTTAACTTGTTTGACATTTTCAAAAGATTTTTCTTTCTTATTTTCTTTTTTATTTAAAATTTTCTCAACTGCAGGTAGATAAATTGTAAATTTCGTTCCTTCACCTACTTTAGAATCAACTAAAATTAACCCATTATGTTTTTTAATAATTGAATAAACAATTGATAAACCAAGACCAGAGCCTTTTTCTTTTGTAGTAAAATAAGGGTCAAATATTTTATCAATAATATCTTCAGGGATACCCTCTCCTTCATCTTGAAATATTATCTTTAAAAATTTCCCTTTTAAATCTTCATTTGGATTTACACAATTTTCAACTTTAACATAAATTTTTCCACCTTCTTTTTTATTTTTCATTGCTTGAATTGAATTTATTGTTAAATTTGCAAATACCTCACTTAATTGACCTTTATCACCTTTAACTTCCCATAAATCTTTTTCAAAATCAAAAATTGCTTGAATATTTTTTCCTCTTACATGAAATTTTACAACATCTTCAATTAAATTTTTAATATCAACTTCTTCTAAAACTGGAGAACCACCTTTTGAAAAAACAAAAAGTTGTTTAGATAATGAAGTTGCTTTTTCAATTGATTTTTCTGCTCTTTCTAAAATTCTTTTTATTTTTTCATCTTTTGCTTTTAGCTTTGCAATTGATATATTTCCATAAATTCCAGTTAAAATATTATTAAAATCGTGGGCAATACCTCCAGCTAATATTCCTAATGACTTTAATTTTTCCGATTTAATAATCTCTTTCTGTTTTTCAATCCTTTCTTTTTCAATTAATTCACTTAATCTTTTCTTTTCATCTATATCAACCCAAGTTACAAGGATAGCTTTTTCATTTTCATAAGGAACTGG
>CAZQKL010000113.1:0-5932 GCA_964593895.1 uncultured bacterium | reverse complement strand
AAAATCTTTTTAATAAGTTACTTAAAAGTTCAAGGTGCCAAACTTGAGTAATTTATATCAAAGAATTGTTTAAGTAATTGGATGGAAACAGTTCACATTCTAAACCTATACAGGTATTGTTCAACGAATACTGGCTACATTTGAAATTAAATTCAGCTGGTAGATAACTACCTGTTAATTTTTTAGAGTTTTCTGAAAATAACTTCAAGCCGGTATAACTTTCTCTCTGGCAGCATCTCGCTGCTTTTTTCTCTGATATTTTTTTTAAAACTTCAGCGCAAAAAGCTTGATTAATTGTCCTCTCTTCTGCTTTTAACGGCGTTGATTTAATAATCGTTGAAATTGCTATTCCAATACCTGTAACAACTCCGCAAACTCCGGAAAAAGCACAATTTCCTCCTGGAACTTTTTTACCTCTTAAAATTGCCGATTTTATCTCTTTATCAGTTATTTTACCTACGTTATTTTTGTAACTTACAAGAATCACACCGGGGATTAAAGCATGATACTCAGGCCCATGCATTGGGAATCTGGCAAAATTTCTTGCTTCTTGAAAAATCTCAATTAAATCTTTTTTATCACAGTTAAGCAAATAATCTATCAGTTTTAGAACAGGTGTATTAGAATGACAATTATCACATATAAAATGTCCATTTTTACATTGTGAGTTTGATAAAAATTTTTTTCCACAAATAAAGCAGGTTCTTTCTTTTTCAAAATTAAAATATTGAAGTTCTGCACCACAAATGAGACATCCTGTATCCTGATTATCAGGAATTGCACAACATGAATACATTTCTTTGTTTATTACAATTTCCTTGTTTTCATCAAAGATAAATCTAACATCATTATCTGACACTTTTTCAGTTAATCTTATTTCTCCTTTGGGAAAAATATTGAATTCTTCATCAATATAATAATTGGAAGGACCCGGATAATACACAAAGCTTTTTTTCTTGTTTATTTTTTCAGCTGAAAATGTAATTGAAAAAAATTTAAAACCATCAACTTCCCTGTAAAAAGTTCTTGATAATACTAAAATATTTGAAAAATTCAAAAGTCTCAATGTTTCAATTAATTTCTCCTCAGTTAAAGCTCCTGCAAGACACTCTCCCTTTAATTTCTCATCCTGCATAAAAGTAGGTGGCAAATTTTTTTCACTTACAACATCACTTATTACAATTCGTCCATTGTTTTTTAAAATTCTATAAATCTCTTTAAAAACCAATTTTTTAAAATCTGATAAATTTATTACACAATTTGAAATAATTACATTAAAACTTTCATCTTTAAACGGTAATTTTTCAATTAACCCCTGAGTATAAATTATATTATCTTTTTTCTTATTTTTTTTAGCTTTATCTGCAAGCTTTAGCATCTCTGGCAACATATCTATTCCAGCAACTATTCCATTAGCTCCAACTTCATCAGCTGCAATTAACGTCTCAACTCCACTTCCACATCCAATATCAAGAATTTTATCTCCTTTTTTTAAATCTGCAAAAATCACAGGTGAGCCGCATCCAAAACTTTTTGATAAATTCTCTTCAGGTATATCCTCTATTTTTAAATTTTCAAGAAATGGATTTAAAATATCTTCATTACCTTCTATGGCAGCTTCTTTATAAAAACTCTGCACAACTTCAATTCCATTATCTGAAGCCATGCTTAAAAGACAGTTGGAATGATTTAAAAACACTTCTCCCTTTTTTCCGCAATCTTTTAAAATATCTCTGGACTCAAGTATAATTTCCGGTACTTTCCTGTTATTAATCTCTAATTTAGTAACATTTTCAAATATTAAAAATTTGATAATTTCTTTATATAAAGGGATAAAAGGATCAACAATATTATAAAAATAAGATAAATCAAAATCTCCGCCGCCATGGATAAATTTAAAAGGAGAATTTTTAAGTTCCAGCATATTGACAACACTCATTTTTCTTAATTTATTCAAAATTTTACTATTTTCCCAGATTGAATAAAAATTTTCTTTTTTTAAATCTCCACAACATAATTTTTCCTGAAAAACAGTTGCAGCAGTGGGATATACCTTCATATCAGGAGAAATAGCAACTAATTCTATTCCACAAGAAGTTAAATCATGCTTTATCCCGGGATATGTAAATACCTGTGTTTCAAAAGAGGTAAAATTATCAATTTCAGCATTAACATTATTGCATTTATTTTTTGCTCTTATCAATTTTTTTGCAAGCAATTCTATATATGGGGTTTCTATATTTTTTCCATTGCCAGAAGGAATATGGTAAAAGAAATGAAAAAATTTTACTTTTTTTTCAAGAAAAAAATCTATTACTTTTTCAATACTTTCATCAATTAAATCAATTCCAAGTGTATAATTAAGATTATTTCTCTGTAAAAAATTAATTGCAGTTAAAAATTCAGAAAAAGTAGCTTTTCTTATATTTTCATAATTTTCAAAGATTCCTTCACAACTTACCTGAAAATGAATTCTGCTTAAATCTAAATTTTTTATTTTTTTGTAAAATTTTTCAATTAACAAACCATTTGTTAAAATTGCAATTTTATTATCTCTATTTCTATCAAGTATATGTTTTAATACTTTATCTAAATCAGGATAAATTAAAGGTTCTCCACCTGTAAAAATAAAAATATTTGTTCCGGAAGAATTTAGTTCATCAACAATTTTTATCAGCTCTTCAAAAGGCATTTCACTGTTATTATTTAAAAAATCTGAAAATAAACAGTGGGCACATTTTAAATTACATCTATTTGTAATATGTAACCACACTTCCTTGGGATATGAAAAATCAATATATTCCATTCTGCCATTATATTTTTTTTTATAGTAACCAGAGATATTTTTAATGTAATTTAAAAATCTTTCAGATGAAATTGCTGCAGAGGAAAGAGGAATCTCTATTTTTTTTAAAGCAGAATAAATATCTGATGTTTTAAGATATTCTTGAAAGAACTTATCTCCTGCATTATTTGGAACAAACCAGTAAGGAATATCCGGATTAATATAGATTGCTATCTCTTTATAAGGAATTCTTAAAAAATTCATTTATCAAATACCTCATTATTGTTATTCTATTATTTACCATTGTTTCTAAAAATCCTTCTCTATAATATCTCCTTGGAGAAGTTTTTATTTTTGAATTTAAAATTTTTATTCTAACCCTGTTTTGCTTTGCTTTTTTTATAAATTTAACATCTTCAAGCTCTTGTTCAGGATATCCACCTATTTTTTCAAAAAGTTCTCTATACATAATATAACATTGGTCTCCATAAGGTGTTTTTGAAAAAAAACAGCGTAAATTTGTAAAAAACTCAATAAATTTTAAAAAAAATTTCCCGGGATATGTTGAATATTTAAAACTTAAAATTACATTGTTCTCTAAATTTTCAAGTATTAATTTTTCAGCAGCCTCAGGTAAAATTGTATCGCAATGAAGAAAAATTAAAATATCTCCTTTTGCAAGTTTAGCACCTGTATTTAACTGGACGCCCCTACCCTGTGGAGAATTTATAAATTTTATAAAACTATCTTTTAAAAAAATTTTCTCTTTTTGAGTTTTTGCAAAAATAATTTCATATTTTGAATTTTTAAAAACTCTTTTAATGTTTTTTACAACTCTTTTAATATAAAACTGCTCTTCATCTTTTACTGGAATAATAATTGAAAAAATCTTCTGCTTCATCAATATCCATTAATTTTTTTAGGAAAAAATATTTAAATCCACTTTTTTTTAGTTTATTTTCAGTGTTCTCAAGAACTTTATCACTACTCCATAAAATATCTGAAAATATGTTATAATTTAACTTCTCTCTTCCACATCCAATTAAATAATAACCACCGTCAAAACAGGGACCAATAACATAATCATACTTTTCAAGTTTTTTAAAAGATTTTAAAATAATTTCTTTATTTAAATCAGGTATATCTGTTCCAATAATTATTGCATTATTAAAACCAAATGAAAATACCGTATTTAAGGCATTATACATTCTTTCTCCAAGGTTTTTCCCCTTTTGAGAAAATGAATTTTTACTTTGCTCCATTGGCTCTGGAAACCAGAAAAGATAATATGGTAGAGATGTTTTTTTTACTTCATTAATTGTTTTTGTCACACATTTTTTATAAAAATTTAAAGCAAAATCTTTAGAAGTATCTTTTGCAAGCCTTGTTTTTACTTCCACTATGTTATAATTTTTTAAAAAAACTATTACTGCATCCATTACTTTTCTACAGGATAATCTGTTGTAGCCCATTGCCAGAATCCATAATCATAATTTTCAACATATTTATAACCTGCATATTTTAAAACAAAATAAACAAAACCAGACCTAACCCCACCAGTGCAAATTGTAATTATTTTTTTATTTGTTTTTTCCGGCAAAGGGATATTATGAGCTTTTAAAATTTTAATTACTTCTGCTTGTGATTTTAAAGTATAATCTTTATTTAAAAAATCTTTCCACCATATTAAAATTGCCCCCGGTATATGGCCTCCCCTTTTTTCTCCATA
This sequence comes from uncultured bacterium, assembly GCA_964593895.1. Taxonomy (GTDB): domain Bacteria; phylum DYJV01; class DYJV01; order DYJV01; family JALVYZ01; genus CAZQKL01. The sequence goes on along the minus strand of CAZQKL010000113.1, from coordinate 1,418 downwards.
TAATTTTGCACCTTGATATTCTTTTTCTGTTCTTGTATCTAAAATTATTGCTTTATTTTCTTTGATTAATTTATAAATTTCATTTGCATCAATTGAATGAAATTTTTGCAAATTTAAATCTTTACAATTTTTATGTTTGCTAAATAGAGAAAAACCGTAAGAAACAGGGTAGCCTTTCTTTTTCCACAATGAAAATCCACCATTTAAAATTTTCAAATTTTTATATCCAAGTTTATCTAACAGCCAGAAAATTCTTCCTTCAGCTCCCCAGCTATTTTCATCTCCATAAATTACAATTTTTTCATCTCTGCAGATACCTTTTTCTTTTAAAATTTTTTCAATTTCATTAACAGGTTTTAAAACACAGGGAATTTCATCTTTTTTATAACATAGTTCAGAAGAGCAACCCCCATCAAGATGAATTGCACCTTTTATATGTCCTTTTAAAAAACTAATGGAATTTCTTGCATCAATTACTACAATATTATCAACATCTAAGTTTGAGCAAAGTTTTTCCGCTGTTATTAACATAGTGCTGTTTTTAGCAAAAATATTCATATGATTAAAGATAAAAATAAAAACAAAAAAATAAATTATATTCTTATACATTTTTCTTTCCTTTTTTGTAAATTATCGGGATTAATGAAATTAGTAAAATAATAACAATTCCTATAATGAATTTTCCTGTAATTTTACCTTTTAAAAGGTCAAAAATAGAGCTGCCAAAAACAACAAAACCTATTGCACCTGGAATCATACAAAATAATGTTGCAATAAAATAATCAATGAATCTCACTTTTGTTATTCCAAAAAAATAATTAAGCATATTGTATGGAAATAGAGGCACAAGTCTTGTAAAAGCAACAACTTTAAAACCGTTTTTTTCAATATCTCTGTATAATGTTTCCAATTTTGAGCCTTTTACTTTTTCAGAAACCCAATCTCTTAAAAAATATCTTGCAAGTAAAAAAGACAAAGTAGCACCAATAGTGGCTCCAATATCTGAATAAATAACTCCCCAGAAAGGCCCAAAAACAACACCTGCTACAAGTGCAAGGGGAATAGCAGGTAAAAACAAAGCAGGAGTTATGGAGTAAATTAAAATAAATATCAATGGTGCCCATATACCTGATTGTTTAATTAATTCTTTTAAATTTTTCTCATTTAAATAATTAGCAATGTTAAAATATTTTACAGCAATAAATAAAACTGCAAGAATTGTAAGAAAAATAAATACTCTTTTTTTCAAATGAGAATCTCCTTTTAAATGTATTAAGTTTTAAGTGTTATGTTTTACGTAAGAGATTGCTTCGTCACTTTGTTCCTCGCAATGACAGCCATGAAAACCGTATCACGTATACACGGTTAACGTTTAAGGTATAATTAATTTAATATAATACAAATTAACGTGATACGTT
>CAZQKL010000112.1:0-5944 GCA_964593895.1 uncultured bacterium | reverse complement strand
TGGTTTGTCAAAAGGAGTTGTTGTAATTGAGGCAGGAGAAAGAAGCGGTTCTATTATTACTGCAAATTTTGCTCTAGAGCAGGGAAAAGAAGTATTTGCTGTTCCATCAAATATATTTAGTATAAAAAGTAGAGGTTGTCACTATTTAATAAAAAATGGAGCTTATCCTGTTGAAACTGCAGATGATATTATAGAAGTTTTATTTCCTGAAAAGATAAAAAGAGAAAAATCTAAAAATTTTTTAAATTTAACTGAAAAAGAAAATTTAATTATTCAGCTTCTAAAAGATGAACCTCATCCAATAGATTTATTAATTTTAAAAACAGGAATGTCTTATTCTGAAATTTCAACTATTTTAACTTCACTTCAGCTTAAAGATTTAATTTTAGAATTACCTGGAAAAATTTTTACATTTAATATGAACTAATGAAACAGGAAAGAAAAAGAAAGATAGAAATTAGAATAATAATTGCCACTTTTCTGATTCTTTTATTTACAACTTTATTTGAAATATATTATGCAAAAACAGGATTTACAAACAGATTATTCCCTTCAAATATTATATTTTTCAGTCTTCTAAACATTAACATTATTTTAACCCTTTTACTTCTATTTATGATTTTTAGAAACATTGTTAAAGCTATCTTTTCCAGAAAAGAAGGTTCAAAAGTTAAACTTAGCACAAAACTTGTAATTTCTTTTTTTCTTTTCACCACAATTCCGCTTTTATTTCAACTATTTGTTTCATCAATAATTATTAAAAGTAGTGTTAATAGATGGTTTAATGCTAAAATTGAAACTTCTTTAAATTCAACTCTTTATATTTACAAAAAATACATTGAGGAAAAGAAAAAGCTTGCTGAATTTTTTGCTGAGAAATTTTTTTATAATAAAAATCCATCAAAAATAAAAGCAGATGGCTTCATATATGGAAGGTTTATAAAATCAAATCCAGAAATTACATTAACAATTTTACCAAGAAAACCTTTATTAGAAAATAGGGATATAATTGTCTCTTATGTTCTTCAATCTAAAAAAGATAAGGGAGCCAATATTTTGCCTATTTATAAAAGAGACATAATTTATGGATATAAAAAAGATAAGAAAAAATTTGCAATTGTGCTTTATTATATTGGTTTAAAGTTACATAAAAATCTTTCAAAAATTAAGAAAAATTATGAAGAATATCAAACTTTAAAATTAATGAAAAATCCTATTGAAAAAACTTATTTAATCTCACTTCTGCTTGTCACACTTGTGATTATTTTTTCTGCAACATGGTTTGCTTTTTACATTGCAAAAGATATAACCCAACCAATCTATAAACTTGCAAAAGCGACTGAAGAGATAAGTAAGGGAAATCTTGATATGAAAATAGATTTAAAATCTAAAGATGAGGTTGGAATTCTTATAAATTCTTTTAATAGAATGGTTGATGACCTGAAAAAAACAAGACAAGATCTACTTGAGAGGCAAAAATTTATTGAAGGAATTGTTAATAACATAAACAGTGGTGTTATATCTGTTAATAAAGATGGAAAAGTAACAACAATAAATCCTTTTGCAAAGAAACTATTGAATATAAGTGAGAAAATTGTTGGAAAAAGCTACAGTGAGATTAAAAATTCATTTTTTGAAGAGGTGATTTTAAAATTAATTGAAAAAGATACTCAGTTTTCAACTACTTATAATTTGAAAGTAAATGATGAAAATTTAACATTAAATGTATTTTATTCACCATTAAAAAATGAAAAAAATGAAATAATAGGATTTTTATTTGTTTTTAATGATTTAACTCAAGAGATTTTAGCACAAAAGGCAGCTGCATGGAAAGAAGTTGCAAGGAGAATTGCTCATGAAATAAAAAATCCTTTAACCCCAATTCAGATTTCAGCTCAAAGGTTAAAGAGAAAATATATTTCTCAAATATCTGAAAATAAAGAAGATTTTGAGAAAATTATAAATAATATTGTCAATCATGTGGTAAGCATTAAAAATATGGTCAATGAATTTTCAAAATTTGCAAAAATGCCAGATGTAAAATTGAAAAAAGAAAATATTGTAGAAGTAATAGAAGAAATTGTTTTAATGCATAAAAATACCTATAAAGATATAGATTTTCAATTTGAATACATGGAAATTCCAGAAATTTCTTTAGATAGAAATCTTTTTTCCCAGGCAATTTTAAATATAATTAAAAATTCCATCCACGCCTTAAATGAAGTTAGTAGAGAGAAAAAAATAATTAAAATTGAAGTTAACTTTTTAAAAGATTTAAATATTGTTCAAATAATAATTTCAGATAATGGACCAGGAATTCCCCAAGAGATAAAAGATAGAATTTTTGAGCCATATTTTTCAACAAAAAAAAGAGGCACAGGAATTGGTTTAACTATTGTGAAAAAAATAATCTCCGACCATAATGGATACATTAGAATTCAGGATAATTCTCCTCAAGGGACAAAAGTAATAATTGAACTTCCAGTAGGTTAAAATATTTTTTTTGGATTAAATATTCCATTAGGGTCAAAAATTCTTTTTAATTTTTTCATTATTTCAATTTGATTGGCTCCAACAAAATCTCTTAAAATTTCCTTTTTTGCTACTCCAATTCCATGCTCACCTGAAGGCATGCCTTCATATTTTTTTACAATTTTAAATAAATTTTTAAGCACATCTTTCTCATTTTCAAGATTTTTATCAAGGAGAAAATTTACATGAATATTACCATCACCAGCATGACCAAAACAGGAAACTTCAACATTAAATTCTTCTGCAAGAATTTTTATTTCTCTTATTACATTTTTCACTTTTCCTCTTGGAACAACAATATCAGCCTTTAAAATTTTTTTAAAATTTTCTCTAAAGACTTCTCCAATCTGTCTTCTTGCATTCCATATTTGCCTTTCTTTTTGAGCATTTGTTAATGGATAAAAATTTATAAATCCATCAATTTTGCTTAAAATTTCATAAATTTTTAACATCTCTTTATTTAGCTCTTCAATCTCATTTTCATCAATTTGAATTATACATGATGCAGAAGCAAAGTTATCAGGAAGTGAAAATTTTTTGTTCAAATATTTTAAAGCGGTGTCATCAATATACTCAAAGCTTGCTGGAAGTATGGAATTTTTAAAAATTTCTTTTACTGCATTAAATAAAGAGAAGAGATTTTTAAAAGTAACATACATTGAAAGTTTAGCTTTTGGCTTTGGTATTAATTTTAAAATTATTAATGTAATAATTCCAAGAGTTCCTTCTGCTCCAATGAATATATCCTTTAATGAATAACCTGACGAATTTTTAACACATTTTGAACCAAAAAATTCTATTTTCCCATCTCCTAATACAACCTCAAGCCCAATAACATAGTCTCTTGTAACTCCATATTTACATGATACCGCACCACCAGCATTTGTTGAAACATTACCACCAATTGTTGAACTTTCAAAACTTGCTGGGTCCGGAGGATAGTAAAGATTATACCTTTCAGCTTCTTTTTTTAAATCATTGGTTATAACTCCTGGTTCAACAATTGCCACTAAATTCTCTTCATCAATTGTTATTCTATTTAATTTTTCAAGGGATAAGATTATATTATCCTTATCAAACGATAAAACTGCTCCAGTAACAGAAGTTCCTTTTCCCCATGGAGTTATTGAAATTTTATATTTATTGCAAATTTTCACAATTTCAACAATTTCTTCCTTTTTTTCAGGTTTTAAAACAAGTGGAGGAGTTGATGTGAAAATAGTTGACTTGTCAACTGCATAAGAATTTAAAATATCTCTATCAGTGATTATATTTTTCCTTGGTAAAATTTTTTCAATTTCTTTTAAAAAATTTTTTATTTTCATAGCTTTTTTAAAAGATTTTTTAGATACCTGAAATCATTTTCTGTAATTTTTTCATTTTTAAAAACACATTCATAAAATTTTTCAGTAAAAACCAAAAAATTTTTGTTATTTAATTTTTCTGCAATTTCATACAATCCATACGATTTTTGAAAGTCTATATTAAATTTTTTTAGCTTTTTTTTCAAATCTTTTAGTAAAATTTCCTCATAAGATGGCTTTTTAAATTTTAAAATTAACATTATTCCCAGTAGAAGCATAAAGCCTATTAAAATTATTTTAAAAAATTTTTTTAGATTTTCAAGAGAATATCCAACCTTTATTGCAAGATTTAATTGCTTTTCAAAATTGTAATTAATAACAAAAATAAACCAGTAATAATTTATTATGTCTAAAAGATTTGAAATTTTATCAAATAAAGATTGCTTTTTTAACTTTGAATTAATTATTGGGATAACAACTGTTGGGTCAATTCTTATCCAATAATTGTGGAGGTTCATTTCAACCCATGTGTGTGCATTTGCTTCTCTAATAATGTAATAACCTCCGATTTTGTTATATGAACCACCATAATAACCAACAACAATCCTTGCAGGAATATTATTTAATCTCAACATTATTGCCAATGCGGTTGCAAAAAATTCACAGTTCCCTTTTTTATATTTAAATAAAAAATCGTATAATGGATGTGAAGAAACTGGAAGATTTTCAAGAGAATATTTAAATTTTCCACTTGTTAGGAACTTAAATATATTTTCAGGAGTTTTCAATTTTTTTGCAAGTTCAACAACTTTTGGATTAATATTTTCTGGAACCTGAAGATATTTACTTCTATCTGTAATTTTTTCATAAAATTTTCCAGATGATAAAAGATAACCGTAATATTTTATCCTTCTTGTTATTTTTCTATCTTTTATGTAATTTAAAAACCTTTTCTCTATGAATATTATTGATTTATCAAGAGAAAATAGATAAGGATATGGATATGGATTTAAAAAAATTTCCTGGTTAAAATTACGATTTCTAAAATTATTTTTAATCACTACCAAATCTTTAAAATTTTTCTCTGGAGAACTCCACATAATTCCATTAAAAGTGGTTAAAGAAACTCCTCTCCAGTATAGATATTTTTCAGGAATTCTTTTCATTTTTACTCTAAACGCAACCTGCTTATTTTCCTGTATTTCCCTGACATCCCCAATTTTTATTTTATCAGTAAACCCAGTTACAGCTGAATTTTCATGAGAGAGAAAATCAAAAATAGGATTTTCAACTCTTGGTAAAATAATAAAAAGTATTATTGTTAAAGGAATGCTTAAGAGAATTAATAAAAAACCAGATAAACTTATTGAATAGATTTCAATTCTATTTAACCTTAAGTTTTTATTTTTTTCATAAAATATTAGGAAAATTGTTGTAATTGTTGAAATTAAAAGAGTGAATATTATGTAGAATAGAAATGAAATGTTAAAATCAAGTAGTGTTGATGCAGAATATAAAAATATAACCAAAGCAAAAATTTCCATGTAATCCCTATAAGATTTTTCTTCTAAAAATTTTATTCCAATTAAAAAAACAATTGAATTTATTCCTGATGAAATAATTGTTTCAATTGAGAGTTTTCTAAAAAATAATATTATGAAAATAGCTGATATAATTGTTAAAATTTTTCTGTTTTTTAACTCGTAAAAGAAAGAAAAAATTATCGCTAAAGTAACAAAAATAATTAAAGGAATTGGAATAAATTTAAAGCATTTGATAAATGCCAATAATACAAGAAAAACAGTTAAAATATTTAAAATCTGTTTTATTTTCATGAAAAGATTGTTTTTAAAATTATTTTTATATCCTTTTTTAAAGACCAGTTTTTTATGTATTCTTTATTTATCCTTACTTTATCTGGCCAGATAACTTTATCGTTGTATTCTTTAGGATTTTCAACTTTTGCAAGAATTTCCTCCTCATTTTTATACTTTAATGTTGCTGGACCTGTTATCCCAGGTTTAACTGAAAGGATAATTCTATCTTCTCCTGTTAATTTATCAGCATATCCAGGAACATCAGGTCTTGGACCAACAAAACTCATATCT
>CAZQKL010000111.1:0-5953 GCA_964593895.1 uncultured bacterium | reverse complement strand
ATGGTATGGAAGGGAAATTTTATTATTCCTCTTGTAAGAATAAGCAAAAATATAATAATTTTACCACAGCCATCGCGAGGCTGGGGACAATCTCCTTTAAAAATGTATCATGATGTCACTTTACCACCTCACCACCAATACATTGCAGTTTATCTCTGGTTAAAAAAGGTTTTTAAAGCTGATTGTTTTATTAATCTTGGAACTCATGGGACCCATGAATGGATGCCAGGCAAACAGGCAGGAACAATTTATTGGGATAATGGTGATTTTCTTGTGCAGGATATTCCAGTTCTTTATCCATACATAATGGATGATATAGGAGAGGCAATTCAAGCTAAAAGAAGAGGTAGAGGAATTATTCTATCTCATCTAACTCCTGTAATAAAAAAAGGCTCTTTGTATGATAAATATGAAAAACTTGCTGAGAAAATTCAAGGATACAACATTGCTCTCAGGCAGGATAAGGAACTTGCAAGAGAGAAATTCAAAGTTATAAAGAAACTTGTTTATGAAACTGGCATTTTAAATGACCTTAGAATGAAAAACTTTACTGAAAAAGATGTTGAGAAAATAGAGCATTATTTAATTGACCTTAAACAACAGAATCTTCCATATGGCCTTCATACATATGGGTATATTTCTGACAATGGCTCTAAAACTTTTACTAAAACCTTAAAAAGCAGATATCCTAAATTAAAAAAAGATTTCCAGAAACTTTTAAAACAAAGTGCTGAGGATGAGATAAAGAATTTACTTAAAGGATTAAATGGAGAATTTATTCCACCAGGTCCTGGCAATGACCCTTTGAGAAATATTTCAGCTCTTCCAACAGGAAGAAATTTATATTCATTTGATTCAAGAAAAATTCCATCAAAGGAAGCTTTTAGCCTTGCAATAAAACTTGTAAATCAGAGTATTAATAAATATCGCAAAGAGCACAACGGCAAATATCCAGAAAAAGTTGAAGTAATACTCTGGGGAGTGGAAACATGCAGAGATGAAGGGATAGCTATAAGTCAGGCTCTTTATTACATGGGAATAAAACCTGTATGGGATGATAAAGATAGGGTTATAGGTGTAACTGTAATACCTGGTAGAATACTTGGAAGACCAAGAATTGATGTTTTAATGCAACCATCTGGACTTTTTAGAGATATGTTTCCAAATATTATAAAACTTCTTGATAAAGCAGTTCAAATGGCAAAAAATCAGAAAGATATAGAAAATTTTATAAAAAAGCATTCATTGGAAATTGAAAAAAAATTGCTAAAAATGGGATATTCTAAAAAAGATGCAGAAATTCTCTCAAATGTCAGAATTTTCAGCGAGCCACCTGGAGCTTATGGAACAATGGTGTCAGAATTAACAGGAAACTCTGGTTTATGGGATAATGATACTCAAATTGGTGAAGTTTTTATAAATAGACTTTCATACGGGTATTCTCAAAAATTTTGGGGCAAACCTTTAAAGAAAATTTACAGATTAAACGCAAAAGATGTTAAAGTAGTTGTTCATACACTTTCCACAGAATTGTATGGCACAATGGATAATGATGATTTCTTTCAATATGCAGGTGGAGCAGTTCTTGCAGTTAGAACAATAACAGGTAAAAGCCCAGAGCTTTATGTATCCCGAAGTGCAAATCCTGAAAATGTTTATGTGGAAGATATAAATAAAACAATTGGAAAAGAATTCAGAATTAGATACACAAATCCTGAATGGATTAAAGGGATGATGAAAGAGGGATATGCAGGTGCAAGAGCAATTAGTAATTTTGTTGATTATATGTGGGGATGGCAGGTAACTGTTCCCAAAGCTATTGATAGTAAAAAATGGCTTGAAACTTTTGATGTTTATGTGAAAGATAAATATAAACTTGGAATAAAAAAATTTTTTCAAAAAGAAAATCCATGGGCATATCAATCAATGACAGCAAGAATGCTTGAAGCGGTAAGAAAAGGCTACTGGAAGCCAGATAAAAAAGTGATTCAAAAACTTGCAGTTGATTATGCTTTAAATGTTGTAAATTATGGAGTTGCTTGCTGTGACCACACCTGTAATAATCCCATGTTAAATCAAATGGTTGTAAATATAATTTCAGTTCCAGGAGTTTTGAGCCCAGAAATAGTTCAAAAATTTAAAGCAATTATTACAAAAGCAATGGGGAAATCTTTAAATAAAGCGGTTAAAGATAGAGAGAAATTACTGAAAAAAATTGGAAATATTGTAAGAAAAATGAAAAATGTTAATGTTAACGGAAAAACAGTATCAAAAAATCAGGTAAAGGGCTTTGAACTCAAAGAAGAGACAAAAAAGGAAAATTCAGAGCTCTCTTCCTCTGGAATAAAATGGGTAATGAATGTTTTTATAATTTTTGTATTTTTGTTTATTTTGTTTGGAATTATAAAGTTTCAATCAAATAAGAAAAAAGATGAAATGTAGGTTAAATATTATTATAATTTTTACAATTATTTTTGTAGCAAATAATATATCACTTTTTGCAGATTATATTTTAAAAAAAGGGAACTTTATTCTTCATTATAATGAAAATAAGATTTTATACAGAATTGATGAAGATAGAAATCATGATGGAAAAATTGATATAAAAAAATTTTTAAAAGATAAAAAAGTTTATAAAATTGAGGAAGATAACAACTTTGATGGATTTTTTGAAACAACTATTTTTTTAAAAAATAATTTAATTTCCAAAATAGAGATTGATAAAAATAAAGATGGAAGACCTGATATTATAACATTTTATAAAAAAAATAAAATTTTTCAAAGGAAAATTGATAAAAATTATGATGGAAAATTTGAGATTATTGAATATTTCAAAAATAATAAGATTATAAAAAAAATAACTCCAAATGAGAAAATAAAATTTTTAAATAAAACTACAATTATTACAAAGAAAAATGGAGATATGTTAATTTACAAAAATAATATCTTACGAAAAGCAATAATTGATAAAGGTAAGAAAATTTTAATTTACAATAAAAAAGGGAAATTAATTGAAGAAAGGATTGATGAAAATAGAGACGGCTTTTTTGAAAAAATTATTAAAAATAACGAGGAATATTTTTATAAAAAGAATTGTAAGAAGCCATTTAAAATTGAAAGTAAAAATTTAATTTTATATGATAAAAATTGCAATGGAATTTTTGAAAAAAAAATTGTGTTTCAAAAAGAACATGAATTTTTATATAAAGATACTGATGAAAACAGAATTTACGAAAAATTGTGGATTTTTAATGGAAAAAATTTAATTGAGTTTAAAGAAGATAAAAATCAGGATGGTAAATTTGATTACTATGTTGAGTATAAAAATAAAAAAATTAGTGAAATTAAAATTGATAGAAATTTTGATGGAAGAATAGATGAATGGAAATTTTACAAAAATGGAAAACTTGTGAAAACAGAAATAGATTTAAATTTTGATGGTAAAATTGATATTGAGGAGTGAAAATGATTGATTTAATAAACAAATCTGGAGTTTTTGGATATTTGATAGTTATATGTTCAATTTTTTCTCTTGCAATAATTATTGATAAAATTATTACATTTAGAAAAATAAGATTAAAAGAGCCTGATATTCTATTAAAAATAATTGATGCATTGAATTCTGGAAAGGTTACTCAATTATTACCTCAACTTGAAAAATCAAAATCTCCTGTTGTAAAAATTGTTTATGAAATTATCACAAGACATATTGTTGAAACAGATGGCTGCTGTATTAAATCAAGAGAAGCTATTGAGAAGACGATTAATTATGTAGCTCAAAGAGAGTTAAGAGAAGTAGAGAAATATTTAACTGCATTATCAAGTATATGCCAGATTTCTCCGCTTTTAGGACTTTTAGGAACAGTAACAGGAATGATAAAAGCTTTTATGGTTATTCAGCAGTATGGAGGAAAAGTTAATGCTCAGGTTCTTGCAGGTGGAATCTGGGAAGCAATGTTAACAACAGCAATGGGATTAATTGTTGCAATACCTTCAATGCTTGCGTATAACTATTTTAATTCAAAAATAAATAAATTGGTAAGTTTAATGAATGAAATTGGCAATGAGCTTATTCATGCTCTTGAAAAAGCAGGATATTTCCATCATCATTAGAGGGAGATATAGAGGTTGTTGAGGTTAGTTAGAGGTTAGTTTATAGTTAGTTTGTTGTACTAAAGACTAACGATAAACAACCAAAGAAGTCACCCTGAACTCGTTTCAGGGTCTCATATATATTAATAAATAGTTTTTATAAAATTATGAAAGTAGGTTATTAAATGATTCAAATAAAAAGAGATACAAGAACACAGAATGGGGTTAATTTAAATTTAACTCCTTTAATTGATATAGTTTTTCTTCTTTTGATTTTTTTCATGCTAACAGCAAATTTTATTGAAAAAGAAGGAATGAAAATAAATGTTCCAGAAACAAAATCCAGCCCTTCCCCTGTGAAAAAAGAAAATCTTATTATTTATCTTACAAGAGAAAATAAAATTTTTTATAAAGGAAAATTTGTTTCAAAAGAACAGCTACTGAAAATTTTAAAACACGATTTATTAGAAAATCCAGATAAAATTGTGATTTTAAAATCAGATAAAAATGCAAATGTTGGGATAGCTGTTGAAATTCTTGATATTGCAAAAATGGCAGGAGCAAAAAAATTTGTTATTGCAACAAAAAAGAAACAATAGATTTTTACTTTTGCTTATTTTTTCAATAATTTTCCATTTTTTATTGTTTAATCTATTTAAAATCAATCTTGATTTTAATTCAGAGAAAAAGATAATCTCTGAAAACATGGTGGAAATTGATTTAAGGAATTTAAATTTTTCACAAAAAGAAAATTATTATAATACATCAATACCAGAACCAGTAGTAAATAAGCCAAAATTTGCAGAAAAAGTTCCAGATTTTAAAAAAGTTTTAAATTTAGAAAATATACCTGTAGAAAAAGTTCCAGATATTTCAAGTCTAACTGAAATTCCAGAAGATATTCCACTTAAATATCCTTCAATAAAGAAAAAAATATCAAAGATTACTGCGAAACAAGGAGCATCTAATAGGATTAAAACCAGTAAAAAATCTAAACACATTAAAAAAGGGAATTCAAACTCAAAAGAATTAATAATAGCCTATCTTTCAAAAGTAACTGAAATAATAAAAAATAATACAATTTATCCATTTATTGCAAGAAAACGCGAATTAGAGGGAAAAGTTTTAGTTGAGGTTAAATTATTAAAAAATGGGAAAATAGAAAAAATAAAGATTTTAAAATCTTCAGGATACAAAATTCTTGATAAATCAGCTATAAAGTCAATAAAGAGAAGCGAACCATTTCCTCCATTTCCAGATAATTTAAATGAACCTTTTCTAATATTAAGAATACCTGTGGAATTTAAACTTGAATATTCAGATTAATTCCCATCAATTATAACAACATCATTTTTAATAACAGCATTAACCTTAAAAACTTCCTTTAATAAATTGCTATCAATTATTGATTTTTCTCCGTGTTTAAAAATTTTTCCATTTTTTAAAAATAAAAATTTGTCTCCAAATTTCATTGCTATATTTATATCGTGAAGAACCAAAATTGTAATAATTTTAAAATCTTTTGTTATTTTTTTTATAATTTTCATTACTTCAATTTGATTATATAGATCCAAATGATTAATTGGTTCATCAAGTAAAAGGATTTTTGGCTGTTGAGCAAGTGCTCTTCCTATTAAAACTTTCTGAAATTCACCTCCACTTATCTTTTCACAACTATTATATTTAATTTTTTCAAGATGCAAAAAATTTATAATTTTATTGACAATTATTATATCATTTTCAGATGGAATAAAATTTATATAAGGTTTTCTACCAAGTAAAATTGCATCAAACACACTAAAATTTTCACCTCTATTTTTTTGGAGTAAGTAGCTTATAATTTTAGATAATTCCTTTAAAA
>CAZQKL010000110.1:0-6026 GCA_964593895.1 uncultured bacterium | reverse complement strand
GTTAAAATGCAAATGTCAAGTGTTCATAAATCACTTTCATGTGAATTCTGTCATGGAGCTGGAGCAACTCATATTAATGAAAAAGGTAAATACATAGCAAAAGCAATAGTGAAAAAAGGGGTTGATTTGAAAAATCAGTGTCTCAGATGTCATAATGGTAATATCCCTGCAAGAAGGATGAATAAAGCTATAAAAACAATTCTTTTCCCAGACCATCTGAAAAATATGAAGGTTAAACTAACACATTCCTGCGACCAGTGCCATGTTGTTCATGCTCCTTTAAAGAATATAAAACATGTTAAGAAATTTTTTGCAAAGGAGGGATTTTAAATGAGTATGGATAGAAGAGAATTTTTAAAATTTTTGGCAAAAGCTTCTTCTGCTGGTGCTGCATATCTTGTTATTCCAATGCCCTCATTTATAAAGAAACAATTAAAAACAGAAAAAAATTACAATCCTGCAAATCATGAATATGTTTTTATCATAGATGTTAATAAATGTATAGGCTGTGGTTCATGTTGTGTTGCAGATAAAAGAGAATACAATGTGCCAGATGGCTATTACAGAACATGGATAGAGAGATACATTATTACTGAAGATGAAGAGGTTTTAATTGACTCCCCAGATGGTGGATTAAATGGTTTTTCAGAGCCGAGAAAGGTTAATAAAAAGATAGTTGATTCATTTTTTGTTCCGAAACTATGCAACATGTGTAAAGAACCAGCATGTGTTCAGGTGTGTCCTGCTGGAGCTACATTTAAAACAGATGATGGTTTTGTGCTCATAGATTATAAAAGATGTGTTGGCTGTATGTATTGCATTCAGGCGTGTCCTTATGGTGCAAGATTTTTAAATCCAAGAACAAGAACAGCAGATAAATGCACATGGTGTTATCACAGAGTTAGAAGAGGACTTCTTCCTGCATGTGTGAATGCCTGCCCAACAAAAGCAAGAAAATTTGGAGATTTAAAGGATAAAGATTCAGAAGTTTATAAAATAGTTAATAGTGGCAAGCCTTTATTTGTTTTAAAACCTTTTATGGGAACATTTCCAACATTAAAGTATGAAAATATGCGCCAGGAGGTGGTGTAATGCATGAAATAATTCAAACAGTAGGTTATGTTTTTCCAAATGATAGAGTATGGTGGTCATTAATGATTGTTACTTATCCATATATAACTGGTCTTATTGCAGGTGCTTTTATTGTATCATCACTTTATCATGTTTTTGGAATAAAAAATTTAAAGCCTGTTGCAAGATTTTCATTGATTTTTGCCCTCTCTTTCTGGTTTTTCTGTACAGCTCCACTTTTGAATCACCTTGGAAGACCTGATAGAGCTTTTAATATAATGCTTACTCCTCACCCAAGCTCTGCAATGGCTGGTTTTGGTTTTGTGTATTCTCTTTATGGAATTGTATTAATTCTTGAAATCCTTTTTCTCTATAGACCTGTTTTTGTTGAGTTAATGCAGACTTCAACTGGAATAAAAAAGTCTATTTATAAACTTTTAACCCTTGGAGTTTACGATACTTCTCCAGAAGTGTTAAAATCTGAACATAAGATAATGTCATTTCTGGCTGCAATTGGAATTCCTCTTGCCTGTACCCTTCACGGGTATGCTGGTTTTATTTTTGGTGGAGTTAAAGCTGTTCACTGGTGGTTTACTCCGTTAATGCCAGTTATATTTTTGCTTTCAGCTTCTGTGTCTGGAATAGCTGGAATTATCCTTTTTTATGTAATTATTGCAAAATATAGAAAAATGGAGATTGATGAAAATTGTTTAAAAACTTTAGTAAAATTTTTATGGGGATTTTTAATTGCAGACCTTGTTACAGAAATGCTTGATTTAGGAGTTCATGCATACTTGCGAGTTGAAAGCTGGTATATAATTGAGGAATTACTGGATAAACATCTATTTTTCAGTTTCTGGATTTTACAGGTGTTAATAGGGGCAATTATTCCATTTTTTATCCTTGGATGGCTTTCATTATCAAAAAAGATTTCAAAAAGCACTCTTATTTTCTGGTCTTCTTTATCATCATTTATCCTTTTAATTCAGGTTTATGCAATGAGATGGAATGTTGTTGTAGGAGGTCAGATGGTTTCAAAAAGTGGTAGAGGATTTGTATTTTATCATCCACAATTTTTTGAAAAAGAGGGGATTTTACCTGTGTTAATTCTACTGGCACTGCCAGTTGTAACTTTATATATTTTAAGCAAAATTTTTCCATTATGGGAAAATCAAGATAAAAAGGAGGTAAAAGTATGAAGATTAGGCGAATTTTTTTAATGAGTTTTTTAGCTACTATTTTTATTGTATCTGGATTATTCTCAGCTACAAAGTATTCTATTGAAGTGAGAAATCCTTCTGTGCAGGAGAAGAATAAAAAATGTGAAATGTGCCATTTGAAAGAGAACAAATCTCTTGTATTTCAATGGGAAAATTCTCCTCATGCAGCTGCAAAAGAAGGTCCAGTAGGATGTTATACCTGTCATGCTGCTGAGAAAAAAGATCCTTATGGTTATATGCATGAAGGAGCTTTTATTAAAACTTTAATTACTCCAAAAGATTGTGCTTACTGTCATAAGAGGGAGACAAAGGAAATGATGAATTCCCATCACGCTACAGCAGGTCAGATTTTAGCTTCTCTTGACAATGTGTTAGGAGAAGTTGTGTGCAGTATGCCAGATACAAAAGCTGATGCTGTAAATGGTTGCTGGCAATGTCACGGTTCTGTTGTAAAACTTGCAAAAGATAAGAATGGAAAACCATTAAAAAATCAGATAGGTGCAGTTCAGTTTGATTACAAAACCTGGCCAAATTCTGGTATTGGAAGATTAAATCCTGATGGGACAAAAGGAACATGTAATGCGTGCCATTCAAGACACTCATTTAGAGCTTCAATGGCAAGACAGCCTGAAAATTGTGGTAAATGCCATTTAGGACCTGACCATCCTCAAAAAGAGATTTATGAAGAATCAAAACATGGTATTGCATATTATACAACTATAAGAACTTCAGGCATGAATGGTATGGATATTTTAAAAACAGGAACATGGGTTCTTGGGAAAGATTATTATTATGCTCCAACATGTTCAACCTGTCATATGGGAGCTTATGTAAAAACTAACGGTTCAATTGCTCAAAATACACACAATGTTGGTGATAGAATTTCATGGAATTTAAGAGCACCAATTTCAGTAAAACTTAATAGAGTAATCTTTGAAGATGGAACAGTTACTGATATTCCAGGAGAATATCCACCTCAACCAGGTCAGATGGCAAAATATAAAGATTATGTTGTTGTAAATGGTAAAATGAAAAAGGTTCTAAAAACAAAGAGAATAAAGAAAGTTATATCATGGAAAACAAGAAGAATTAATATGAAAGGTGTTTGTAAGTCATGTCACAGTGTTCAACAGGTTGAAAATTTTTATAAATACTTTGATGACTTTGTCTATACCTACAACAATAAATTTGCAATTCCAGCTAAAAAGTTATGGGTAATGATGAAAAAAGATGGTCTTGTAAAAGGAAGTCTATTCCATTCAAAAGCTGGATGGGCATGGTGGGAAATCTGGCATCATGAAGGAAGAAGAGCTCGTCATGGAGCATCTATGATGGGACCAGATTATGCTCACTGGCATGGACTTTATGATGTTGCGTATAAATTCTATTTTGAATATTTACCAGAAGTTATAAAACTTGCAAAAGAGCATGGAAAATACGATAAATACAAAAAGATTATTGACAAATTATTGAATAAACCTGAACATAAATGGAGATTAAAGGGATTTGGTGAAGAAGTTGAAAAAATGATTAAAGAGGAGCAGAAATTAAGATATGGACAGTAAAAAAATATTGAAAATAGGGGGGATTTTTCTCCCCGCTTTTATATTTTTATTTTTTGTCTCATTTGTATATGCTGATATTTTAAATGATGTAAAAAATTTAAAAATAGGAGTTGATGGTTTCTTTATTGGAGAGAAGTTGAAAAATGTTAAAAATTTTGAAAGAGTAAAAAAATTCTATCCTGGCACATTGAAGTTCAGATATAAAAATCTTTACATAACTGTTACAAAGAAAGAAAAAATCATTGTAGGTTTATACAAAAAATTTGATAATGCAAGTTTTGAAGATTTGAAAAAAACAATTTCATTTTTAATGATAAAATTTGGAGAGCCAACAATTGAAGCTCATGGAAAAACAATCTACTGGTTCTATTCAAAAAATGGTAAAATCTCAAATGAAGAATTCTTAAAACAGAAAGAAAAGGGAACAATCAAAAAACCTCTTTTAATGATAAAATTCCATTCAAACAAATTCATATCTGATAAGAATAGTGACTCAAAGTATTCTTTTTATTTTATAATTTACTCAGAGGGGTTGATAAGGGAATTTATTAAAAGATGACATTGACAATTTATATAAATTTCAGTTAAATTTAATTACATGAAATCTTTAAATTTCAAATATCTCACATCTGTTGCAATTATTACAACAATAATAATTGGTTCAATTCTTTCATTTTTTTATTTTCACATAAAGAGAATGATCTTAAATCAGGTCTACAACAAAGCCAATGTTATAGCAGAACAGATTATTATTATGCGAAAATGGGTTGCTGATATGAGAGGAGTTTATGTAATTCAGAGGCCTGGGATTGAGCCAAATAGATTTTTGCCATATCCAACTCTGGAATGTGGAGATATAACCCTTGTTTTAAGAAATCCAGCTCTTGTTACAAAAGAGATTGCAGAGATGACAAAAGATTTAAAATCATATTTTTTTAGGCTAACAAGTGATAAAGTGATTAATCCAGCAAACAATCCTGACAGAATTGAAGCAAAAGCTTTAAAATTTTTTGAAAATACAAAGGCAAAAGAATTTAAAATAATTGAAGTAAACAATGGGAAAAAGTACTTCAGGCTTATAAAACCTTTATACATAAAAGATAGTTGTTTAACCTGTCACGTTTATCAAGGATATAAGCTTGGGCAACTGCGAGGAGCTTTGAGTATTTTTATCCCTGTTGATAATGTTTTTAAAGGCCTTGCAAGAATAAAGAATTATTTTATTATTGGTGGATTTATTGTTGTTGTTTTTACAATTTTAATTATTTTTATTGTAAATTATTATATTACAATAAAGCCGATTGTTAGATTAACTTCTGCAATTTCAGATTTTAAGGAAAATTTAAGTATAAATTTATCTCCTGCAAAAAGAGGTGATGAAATAGGCATTCTTGAGAAAAGCTTTTATGATATGGCAGTAAAGATTAAAAATAATTACGAAATTATGCAGAGAGAGATTGAAAAAGCCACAGGTGAGCTAAAAAGAAAGGATAAATTAAAAACAGATTTTATTGCAACAATTTCTCATGAATTAAGAACACCTTTAACAACAATTCAAGGTGGGATTGAGTATCTTTTTAAGGTTTTAAAGAAAAATGAAAATATTGAATTTTTAAAAATAATTGATAAAAATCTAAAAAATTTAATTTTAATGGTAAATAATTTAATAGATATTGCAAGAATTGAGCTTGGTAAACTTGAACTTGAACTTACTGAAGTAAATATAAAAGAATTAATTGAAGAGGTAATCCTATTTTTCAAAGGTTTTTCCCATGAAAAAGGAATTGAAATTGTAAAAGAAAATTTTTTTGACTTTAATGTAAAAATTGACAGAAGAAGAATGAATCAGGTTTTTATAAATATTTTACACAATGCAATAAAATACTCACCTGAAAATGAAAATGTATATATTTTAATGGAAAAATCGGGAAATTCTATAAAAATATCTTTTAAAAATAAAACCAAAAGAGAGTTAACTAAAAAAGATGTAAATAAATTTTTTGAGAAATATAAGTATCTTTCTTCAGGCAAAGAAAAGGGAAGTGGTCTTGGCCTTGCAATTGCCAAAGCAATAATTGAAGCCCATGGTGGAAAAATTGAAGTTAATTTAATTGATAAAAATTTCGTTGAAATTAATGTTTGGTTAAAAAATGACAAAAATTTTAATTGT
>CAZQKL010000109.1:0-6055 GCA_964593895.1 uncultured bacterium | reverse complement strand
AAAATAAATTCAGATGGTAGTTTAAATCTAAATGGGAAAAAAATTTTTGCTGGTGATATTATTAAATTATTCCATTCCAAGAGCAATTTCTCTTAATATTTCTTTCAAAACTTCACCATCAGGACCTTTTGGTAAAATTTTTGTAAATCTAATTTCTTGCAAATTTATCCATTCACCTATATTTTCGTTTAATTTTAACTTTATTTCATCTTCAATATTTTTCAATTCCCAATCTTGAAAATTTCTTTTTAACACACAAAAAGCTGATAAAATTCCTCCTTTTCTTGGATGATGATACCATATAACAGCAACTTCTTTTATTTCTGGAATTCTTTTAATTATATTTTCAATTTCCATTAAATTTATTCTTCTTCCCTCTATGTTTATAACATCATCCACTCTTCCAGTTAAATATATATACTTTTTTTCATCATAATATGCACTATCTCCAGTGTAAAAATAATACTTTTTTGGAAATTTTTCCCAATAAATATTTCTAAATTTCTTTCCATTATCCCAAATTCCTTTAATCAAAGAAGGAATAGGTTTTTTTAAAACAAGTATTCCAGGGGTTTCTGGTGTTTCTATTTCATTTCCAAGATTATCAACAATTTTTAAATCCACTCCAATTATTGGCTTTGCAATAGAGCCTGGTTTTGGATGAACAAAACATGGAACAGGTGAGCAAACCACTCCTCCAGTCTCTGTTTGATACCACATATCTATAATTATTGTATTTTTATTTCCAATTTCTTCAAAGACCCATCTAAAAAGTTCTTTTTCCATTGTTTCTGCACTTGTAGCAATTAATTTTAATGAATGAGTATTACCAAAAACCTTTTTTTTAAATCTTGCCTGCATAAGATTTCTTAATGCTTTTGGATGTGTATAAAGAATTGATACATTGTATTTTTCAATAATTTCGTAAAATTTTTCTGCACTCTCATAATCAATAGCTCCTTCAAAAATTAAGCTTGTGCCACCTCTTGTCAACGGTCCATAAACACTATAGGTATGTCCTGCAATAGTTGATATGTCAAAATTAGTCCAAACAATATCCTGATAATACATATCAAACATCAAATCTGTTGTAAAACCTGCCCATAAAAGATAACCTGCAATAGAGTGAATTAATCCTTGTGGAGTTTGAACATTAGTTGATGTATAGATAATGAAAAAAGGCTGTTCTGCTTCATAAATATAATTTTTTTCCATTTTTGCAGAATGATAATTTACAGATTCCACAAGTTCATGAAACCATAAATCTTTAAATGGTCTCATTTTTATTCTTTTTCCTGTTCTTTTAACAACTATGCAATATTTTACTATATTTTCAATTTTATCCCAAATTTCATCTATTTTTCCTTTAACTTTGAAATATCCTTCCTCAAAACTCCCATCACTGGTAATTATTATTTTTGGTTTTGCATCAATTATTCTTTCAAATAAAGATTCTGATGAAAATTTATAATTATAAACTATATGAATTGCGCCTAACTTTGTGCATGCAAGCATAGAAATAACAATTTCTGGTAAATTTGGCATAAAGATTAAAACTCTGTCTCCTTTTTTTACTCCAAGTTGTTTTAAACCATAAGCTAATTTTGAAACCTCAGAATGGAGACTTTGATATGTATAAATTTTTGAAATTCCATCAATTCCTTCCCAAATAATTGCTGCTTTGTTTTTAATTATTGAATTAACATATTTCTCAAAAACATTATAAGCTCCATCAAGTTTTCCTTTGGTAAACCATTTATAATCAGGTTTTTTAGTGTCATCTATTACATCCCAATACTCTTTATACCATGTTAAATACTTTTTTGCTAAATAGTCATAAAATTTTTTATAGTCTTCATAAAAAAATTGCTGTAATTTGTAATATTCATCACTTTTAATAATTTTTCTATTAAATTTTCTACAAAAAATTTTTAGCTGTTCTTCTAAAAAGTCCATTTTAATAGTCCGTTCTCTTTTAAATCTTTCATTGTTTTAAAAGATTTTCCAAGTTCTTTAACCATTTTTATAAAAACTTCACCTGTTACAAGTGCATCTCCAAGTGCAGAGTGCCTATCAACACATTTTGAAAGATATTTTTGAATTATTTCGTCAAGACTTACTTTTTTATCAACTTTATGAAGAAATCTAAATATATCACCTGTATCAATTATGGGATTTTTTATTGTTGAATTAAAATACCTTAAAATTTCTCTATTTATAATATCCAAATCAAATTTTATATGATGCCCAACAATAATTGCGTTTTTGCCAATAAATTTCAAAAAATCTGGAATAATTTCATAAATTTTAGGTTTATCTTTTAAAAACTCATCATCAATTCTATGATATTTCTTTGATTCTTCTGGAATTTTTACCTCAGGATTAACAAATACATTGTAAATATTAACAATTTTAAAATTTTTTATTTTTATTGCAGCAATACTTAATATTGAATCCTTTGTTTTATCAACTCCTGTTGTTTCTGTATCCAACACAATATATTTAACATTTTCAATTTTTTCATTTAATATGTTATTCCATTTAGTTGTATCACACAAATTCTGAACATATCTTACAATCGGGTCCTCAGAAATTTTTTCCTTATTTTCTGAAAAAAAATTAAAAAATTTTTTAATCATTTAAAAAGGACTTCCTCCAAAATAGCTTAAACCTTTATCAAGATATTTTGATATGGATTTTAAAGCATTTTTTAATTTTTCCTGCGTATATAATGATAACTTTTTGGGATTTATAAATTTATTTAACTCTTCACCCTTTTCAGCCTGCTCTATTTGATGGTTTAAAATTATTTCACACACAACATTATAAGCTTCTTTAATATTTTCAACTGTTTCTGAACTTAATACTTTTATTCTTTCAAGGTGATTTAATCTTTCAATTGTATTTAAATCTTTAAGTTTTTTATAAAGTGCAAAAGCCCTTGTAACATCTACAATAAACATTAAAGCAGTTCTTTTTAAATTAAAAGTTCCTTTATATTTCCCTTTTTTTTCAACTATAAAATTGCCAAAAATTGATAATGGTATTGCATGGTTTGCATCACTTTTTAACATTTGAAGCAAAAAAACAGGCTTTTGTGAAATTTTTTCAAGGACAAATTCTCTGAGTTCCCAAACAAGCTGTTCATCACCGAAAACAGAATCAAAATCAAACACAATTGAGGACCATCTAATCCCCCATTTACCTGGATTATCCACCCATCCGCCAATATCTTTTTTCCATTCAGAAATAGTTTTTCTCATTTCTGGATTTGTTACCATAATATTTCCCTGACATTTTGCATAACCAACATAATCAAGATTTTCTACTAAATATTCTCCAAATTTTATCAAATGATTTTTCTCAGCTTCTGATAAATTATCCGGAAAAATAAAACCATTATCTTGGTCAGGGTCAAGAAACATCTCTCTTCTTCCACCACTACCCATGATTATAAATGAATGAGGTATCTGTTCCACTTCCACATTAAATTTTTCTTTATAATTTTTAGCTGTTAAAAAATAAACTTTTTTTATTATTTTCAGATGAATTCCAGATAAAACTGTTAATATTTCAGAAATAAATTTAGTATTTTCAATCAAATTTTTTGCTATTTTAAAAAGATTTTTATGAACATCTTTTAATTCATCAAGATTAGACATACTATCAATATGGGTTTCATAAACTGAAACATTTCTAAAAAGTATTCTTAAAATATCTTTTGATGAGATTATTCCAACAGGTATTTTTGATTTACAAATTACTGCATAATCTTCTCCTCTTTTTTGAAGTTCATAAAGTGCTTCAATTAAAGGATATTCTGGAGGGAGAGAAACAGGATTTTTATTCATAAAATCATCAACAATAAAACTTCTCTCCTTATGTAAATATTTTTCATAATATTTTTTTATAATTCCTTTTGCTGTTAAAAGACCTTCCAATTCATTTTTATCATTAACAATCACAATAGAACCTATATCTGCTTCTGCCATTTTTTTGATGGCATCAAGAAGTTGAGTTCCAGTTTTAGTTTTAAAAATTGGAGAAGTCATATAAGAACCTAAAGACCTATAAGTTGTTGAGAGAATGTAATTTTTATCACCTGAATGAAGAGATAATCTTAAATTTATTGCTTTTTGCAGTGTTTCCTTAAAAAGGGGACTCTCCCCTATTAATCTATAAACTCATATATCTGGAAGAAAAATAAGTTCAGTATCCTCAATTGATATAGCATCAGCATTGTATGTTGATTTTCCAATAAATGCCATAACACCAACAAAATCACCGTTTGAAAGAATAACTTCCTCATTAAAATCATTGCTAATAAGTTGGATTTTTCCTTCATAAATTATATATAATCCTTTGTGATATTGCTCTCCTTTTTTAAATAAAATTTTTTCTTTTTCAATATTTATTATTTGTGTTTTTTCACATAATTCATTAATCCTTTCTTCATCAATATCATTAAAAAAATAAAATTGTCTTAATTTTTCTTTAATCATTTTCCATTTCCTTTAAATCTTCTCTTAGCCTTTTAATTGTTGAATCAAGATATATTGCCATTCCAAGCGCAAGAATACTAATTAACATTAATGT
Organism: uncultured bacterium; assembly: GCA_964593895.1. Taxonomy (GTDB): domain Bacteria; phylum DYJV01; class DYJV01; order DYJV01; family JALVYZ01; genus CAZQKL01. The sequence goes on along the minus strand of CAZQKL010000109.1, from coordinate 1,459 downwards.
ATCGTTATGTTTGAAAAAATTTCTTGTAATCATTAAATCAAGTCCCATAATTCCAAATCCAATCCCAATACAGAAAGATAAAATCCATTTTCGTATTTTTATTGATTTTTTTATTTTTCTTATTTTGTTTTCCATTTTCTACACCTCAATAAAAAATTTTTTGAATTAATAATAAGCAATAATCTTGTTTTTTTCAAGAAAAAAATAAAAATAGTTGACATAAAATTAATAATGTTTTAAAAATATTGCATACATCTATTTTTTTGGAATTATAAAAAATTATAAGGAGGTAAGTATGGCGGAAGTATTGTATCAAGAAAGAATTCCAGTGCCGAAAAAATTTCGTGAAAAAGCTTATATCAAATCAAGAGAAGAATATGAAAAAATGTATCGCGAATCTCTTGAAAATTCAGATGAATTTTGGTCTAAAATTGCTGAAGAGTATGTTACATGGTTTAAAAAATGGGATAAGGTGCAAGAATGGAAGTATTCAAAAGATGAGGTTTATATTAAATGGTTTATTAATGGAAAACTAAATGTAGCTTATAACTGTCTTGACAGGCATCTTGAAAAAAGAAGTAATCAGACTGCCCTTATCTGGGAAGGAAATGAACCAGATGAGGATAAAAAATTTACTTACAAAGAATTATATCAAGAAGTGTGTAAATGTGCTAATATGTTAAAATCATTAGGTGTAAAAAAAGGAGATAGAGTTTCAATCTATCTTCCAATGATTCCTGAACTTGTCATTTCAATGCTTGCTTGTGCAAGAATTGGAGCAATTCATTCTATAGTTTTTGGTGGATTTTCAGCAGAAGCATTAAAAGATAGAATTTTAGATTGTGAAGCAAAAATTTTAATAACCTGTAATGGTTTTCATAGAGGGAAAAAAGAAATAAATCAAAAACAAAACGCAGACAATGCGGTTAAAGATTGTCCATCAGTAGAAAAAGTTATTGTGGTTCCAAGACTTGATAAAAATAAATTTCCAGTTAACATGGTGGAAGGAAGAGACCTATGGTGGGATGAGGAAATGGCAAAACAAGATAGTGAATGTCCTTATGAAATAATGGACGCAGAAGACCCACTATTTATTCTATATACATCAGGTTCAACAGGAAAACCAAAAGGGGTGTTACATACAACAGGTGGATACCTTGTATATGTTGCATTTACTCATAAAATGATATTTGATTATCATGATGGAGATGTATATTTTTGTACCGCTGATATTGGTTGGATAACAGGTCATAGTTATATTACATATGGACCATTATGTAATGGTGCAATAACACTAATGTTTGAAGGAGTACCAAATTATCCTACTCCCTCAAGATTTTGGGATATTGTTGAAAAGCATAAAGTAAATATTTTTTATACCGCTCCAACTGCAATAAGAGCATTAATGAGAGAAGGAGATAAATGGGTTGATAGAAATAAATTAAAAACTTTACAGCTT
>CAZQKL010000108.1:0-6139 GCA_964593895.1 uncultured bacterium | reverse complement strand
TCAGTTGTTAAAGAATTCAAGAAATCATCAACTATATTATAGTACATTGATTCATTAAAACAGATGGTTTAATATCTGAAATTCAGTATGTAGTCTTCAACATCTTAATTTTTTATGTTACACCATAAAATTGTTATTTAATTCTCTGTTACCTATTTTTTATTTTCAAATTCTTCAATTTTAAAATTGTAAATCATATATTTTAGGTTTTGTTTTTTCCCTGTCATAAGATAATCGAGTTTAGACAAAAAAACTATTTCTAATTTTCTGTCAATAAAAACGATTTTTCCTAATAGAGACGGATAAATATACTGATAGTGTATTGGAACAAAAACACTTTCGTTTTTTAATTTCACCTTTAAATATTCGGGAAAAAGTACATAAGGTTTTCTGCCATAATATTTTTTGATTCTTTTTGAAAAATTGAAAAGACAGGTGGAACAAAGTGAACCATCAGGTGGGTAAACAATGTATATCCCATTTTTTATTTTTTTATTTTTTGAAAGTAAAATCATATTGTCTATTTTCAGAATTTCTCCGGATAATTTTTGATATTTTAAATAATATTTTATTCCAAGAAAAATACTGGTAGCAAGGAGAAAAAGAATAATTGTTTTTTTTGTTGTTTCATTTTGCATTTATGAAACTCCTGATTATTTTCTTAAAATTGTAAACCTTTATTAATCCGTAATCATTTTCCTCTTCATTTTCAATATAGTCATAATCGTAAAAAATAGGTTTAAACGGATGAAAAGTTCCCTTTTGGTAGGTGGTTTCTACATTTTTCTCTAATTTAATTTGTGTTAAAATTCTTTTCTCTGGCAAAGAGTATAATGTTAAGTACTTCTTCCCTGTTCCGCTTAACTCCCACACCACGCATATTATTTTATGGTCAATTTTTAAAGCTAAAACCCTCCCGTATCCTGATGTTTCTTCAAAATATTTTTTAATATCTTTACCTATATCTATTTTTTTGTCATTTTCGAAGGAAGAACTGAAATTTGATGGTTTTGGGAGTTTTATTGAATTTTTTATTGAAAGAGAACGAAGATCTATAGTGTAAAATTGTAAATTTCCTTCATTAATAGCATATAGATTTGGATAATTAATCCATGTTATGTACGCGTTAAAAAGGTGTGAAAGATTGTTTTCAGATATTCTATTGATTAACTCTTTGTTCCTTTTAATAATAATGCCGCTTTTTTGGTGATATTCAAGACCAGCAAATGTGGTTAAGCAATAAAATGATTCGTCATGGTTTATCCAGTTTACGGCTCCGCCACAACTCCCGCTTTTCCCAAACTCATCAATAAAATTGAAATTTTTGTCTAATTTTATAATTTTAAACATTCCAACAACATAGTAGAAATTTTTTGTTGATAAGAAATTGTATGCTGTTGCTATCCATCCGGGCGATTGAGAGTGGGGAGTGTATTTTTTTATTAGTTTTCCGGATCTATCAAAAACAATGAATCCGTTTTTAATTCCAAAGATAAACAAGTCCTTTCCGGGTAAATAATACATTGGAGAAGCATAAGGAGCATAGTCTGTGATTTTTATTGTTTTTTCAGGTTTTAAACTTATCTCATTACCATAACTTATAGAGTTTAGAATAAAAAAAATTAAAATAAAACAAAAAAAAATCTTTTTCATAAAACCTCCTTTTCAAAAAAAAGGGAGGGGAACCCCTCCTCAATTATTTAGGTATTTCGACTACAATTTCCATTTCACAATTATCCCCTTTTTTACAGCAATGATAAGGAGCACAGCCAACTGGACTAAAATCCACATTTTTTATATGATATGTTATTTTTCTTTTTGCGAAAGCATTAAAATTGGTTAGACCAATTCCTCCAAACATAACGAAAACAAAAGCAATTGCAATCAATGTTCTTTCAATCCAGTCGATTGCTTTTTTCATCTTTTTCCTCCTTCAAATTTTACTTCAAAAAAGAGGTTGACGCCAACCGGAAATTACGCCACCTATTATCTCTCTCTCTCTCTCTCTTGTGTCAAGGAAAAATTTAAAAAAATAATAAAAAATGTGCTGGGTATTAGGTGTTAGGTTTTAGGTGATAGGTACAGGGTTTTTAAAATGAAAAAGTCTATCTAATTAATTTTCTTCCTCAGTTCGAACCTAACACCCAATACCCAATACCTAATACTTTACTATAAAATATTAACTGGTTTAAAATTCTGCTTTAAAACAATAGATTATGTTTTTAATATTCTGTTTTTTCCCAGAAATCAGATATGAAATGTTACAAAGAAATGTTATTTCCCCATTTTTATTTACAAAAACCACTTTTTTATCAAGTAAAGGATTTATTGAATGATATTTTACAATGTTCACAATATTAGAGCCCTGAAATTTCCTGTCAGGCAATCCATAAGGAATTAAAAGCTTTATTTTTTCTCTATAGAATTTTTTGAAAGTGAGGCAAAGATTGAAAATGCAGGTATCGCAAGCAGAGCCGTCAAGGGGGTAAACAAGATAAATTCCCGGTAGAATACTTTTTTCAGTTTTAATAAGGTTTTTGAAGTTTTTTGTATTGTTATAAAGAGAGTTATAAAGATAAAAGTATTTTACCCCGATAAATAAACTTAAAATAAGCAAAAGGATAATAACAACTCTTCTGATGTTCATAAAATTCTCCAGTTTTAATTTTTCAAGAATTTAGTTAAATCATAAGCCCTTATAAGCCCGTAATCGTTGCCATCTTCAACCTCTATGTAATCATAATCGTAAAGCACTGGTTTTTTCGGATTAAAAGTCATTCTATGGAAAATAGTTTCTTCAGTGTCTTCAAGCTTTAGATGGTAAAGAATTTTGTTTTTTGAAATTGAGTAAATATCCACAAAACCATCTGGTAAAGCAGTTTTTTTCCATGCAACAAAAAGGTAATCACCGGAAATATAAATAGTCCATACTCTTCCATAGCCTTTTGCTTCTTTTAAAAATCTTTCCATACTGAAACCAAGATTGACTTTTTTATCTTCTTTAAATGCAGATTTGAAATCTTTAGGTATGGGTAATTGTCGTTTATAAATTGTCTTTAAGGTTTTGAGATTTAGTTTGTAAAATTGCAATCCGCCATCACAAATAAAGTATATACTGGGATAATCAACATAAAACTTCAATCTTGAAAAATAGCGTGAGATTGTTTTTTGCCTTTTTTTTATTATTATATCAGTGTTTTGTTTTATTACTATGCCTTTTCTATTTAAGTATTCAAGGCCATAGGTTGAGGTGGCGCAATAAAAATTTTCTTTATTATTAATCCAACATACTGAACCACCTCCGGCATTACCTTTTGTTATATCTTCAACAAAATTAAAATTTTTGTCCAGTTTTACGATATTAAACAACCCCACAGCATAATAAAATTTTTCTGTAATAAAAAATTGTTCAAGATCCATCAAAAATCCAGGACTTTGGGAAGGGGGATTATATTTTTTAATTAATTTTCCATTACTGTCATAAACTGAAAATCCGCTTGTTCTTCTACCAAATACAAAGTATTTTTTTTCTGGAATATAAAAAAAATTACTTTTATACGGGATATCTTCAGTTATCTTTAATTCATTCGTGGGTTTTATCGTTGAGTATTGAGGTGTTGAAAGAATTGATATGGAAAAACACAATATTACAAAAGAAAAAATCTTTTTTTTCATTTTTCCTCCCAATCTAAAACAGGGCGGAAGAAAATTCTTCCGCCTTTATTCTATTTATGATCGTTGTTAGCATCGGGTATTTCAAATTCAATCCAGATTTCGCAATCTCCACCTTTCTCACAACATTGATATTTGCAAGAATCTCCTTCAAATACTAAATTTGAAGCATGAATTCTTATTTTTCTTTTTGCGAAAGCATTAAAATTGGTTAGACCAATTCCTCCAAACATAACGAAAACAAAAGCAATTGCAATCAATGTTCTTTCAATCCAGTCGATTGCTTTTTTCATCTTTTTCCTCCTTCAAATTTTACTTCAAAAAAGAGGTTGACGCCAACCGGAAATTACGCCACCTATTATCTCTCTCTCTCTCTCTCTTATGTCAAGAGAAAAATTTAAAAAAATAATAAAAAATGTACCGGGTATTAGGTACTGGGTGTTAGGTTCTGGGTTTTAAAAATGAATAAGTCTCTCTAATTTAAATAATTAATTCTCTTCCTCAGTTCAAACCTAACATCTGATATTTGATTTTAAATATAGTACAGGCTGGTGTTAACTCCAGTTTTTTTAATTATTTCTTAGTTTTTTCATGCTCTCTTTTTCAATATAAGTGCAATTGAAATGGTTGGTGGAGTATAGAACTTCATTATTTTTGTCTAAAAGAAAAACATCATTTTTTAAGTTATAGTAATCGATGACATTGCTCTGAAAAATCCAGACTTTATAATGTCCATAGTTAGAGAGTATTTTGTGGATAAAATAGGTAATATATGAACAGGGATAATTTTTTGTTATAATTACAAATTGTAACTCTTTGTTTTTAATGCGTAATTTAGTAAAAATGTTATAAAGTTTAGATAGATTAAATATACATATTGAACAATCAATGTTAAGAATATAAATTAATTTTGTAGAATTGTTTAAAGTTTTTTTGTCCAACTTTAAAATTTTGTTATCTTTAAGTAAGCATCCCTTCTCAGGAAAAGTATATTTAATTTTTCTGTTATTTTGCAATGGATTTTTGATTATTCCTTTGAAGATTAAAATACTGACAAATATAAAGGTTAAAAAAAATATGGATACCGTGATAAATTTTTGATTAAGAACTTTATGGGAGAATTTTGAAAATTTTGTTGTCGGCATAACCGTAAATCACTCTCTTACCTGAATTATTTAAAATGCAAAATCCATTTAATCCCTGGCTTAAAATAATCTTTTCAGTAAGTTTATTTTTTTGTGGATCAAATACATAAATTGTTTTTGCACTTTCTTTTTCAGAATATCTGCCAGGCACAACTTTATTGCCTGAAAAAAGCATGTAAATTTTATTATCTTTCCTTAGAAATTTAGCATCTATAATCCCTATTTTGCTCTCTTTACTTAAAGTCCAGTGTGCTCCATCGGTTGTTTTTACAATCCTGTATGCTGGGAAGAAGCCTTCAGAAATCAGGTAGGAGTATTTAAACCCTTTTTCTATATTGTACCTTTCGATTAAACCTCCCCAAATGGTTGTTATAATTATATCTTTTTGTTTTGGAAGAAAAATCAAATTGCCATCGTAACCCTGAGAATGTTGTTTAAGATAGTGATCAGTTTTTACAGGGGGGTTACCTAAATTGATAATTTCTCCATTTTTCTTTTTTATTTTAATTCTTGCATCTGCAAAATAGCCAATTCCTGCAACACTGTAATCAGGTAGGATGGTTAAATGAAAGAAAAAAGAAAGATTTCCTATTATGTTAATCGGTTTTACCCTACCGTTTAATACCTGGTTGATATTGTATTTTTTTAATTTAGAAGTCGTTAAATCATATAACCAGAATGAATGTTCATCTAAAGGGTCTTTAATTATTGAAGGGTGACCTATAAATTCTTCCGGTGCCTGTCCTTTTCTACCGAAACTTTTTAAAATAGTACCTGTTTCAGGGTTGATTATTTTTATCATCTCAGTAGAGTCAGGTGATACGACCAGGATTTTATTATTTATTGTTTCGATATCAGATAACCAGGATATTGGCTCATTGATTTTTAATTCAATTATATGTGCTTTTACCATATATTTTGGTTCTTTTAGTTTTGTGATTTGAAACCTATATTGACTTTTGTGTTTTTTTAGACTGTTACAACTTGTTAAGATAAGTAAAACACAAATTAAACAAATAGGCTGCAGCCTTTTCATATAGCCTCCTGAAGAATTACAAATTAGTCACTACAGGGACCACAATCCTTCAAATAATAGTCCTGGAAAGCAAAACTTCCGACAACACAAATTGAAAAAAGTTCAGGACAACATGTTCCTTTTACAGGTGGTTTAGCAAATAATTTTTTCATTGGGAAAAGTAATGAAAGACATAACATCAAAATAATAATAATCTTTTTCATATCTTTCCCTCCTTCAAATTTTACTTCAAAAAGAGGTTGACGCCAACCGGAAATTACGCCACCTATTATCTCTCTCTCTCTCT
>CAZQKL010000107.1:0-6183 GCA_964593895.1 uncultured bacterium | reverse complement strand
ATTGGCTCTTTATATTCTTCCATAAAAATATTCAAATTTTAACTTTTTTGAAAATTCTCTTTTTACAATTATTACTTTTTTTAATTCATTAATTGTTGTGTCTAAAATATGCTTAATAACATCATTTTTATAATCAATGTAATCTTTATCATCAGCAAAATAACTATATAAAATTTTAAAACAATATAAAATTAGGACTTTTTATAAATTAAACAATTTTTTAAAAAAGTCAATATTTGGAAAAATTTTTAAAAAGGTCTAATTTTGTCCTTTTTAATTTGTATTAAATCTTAAATTCTTTTTCAGGAGGGATGAAAATGGGCACATGGACAAGCAAAAATCCTTGTAAAAATTGCGGAAAAACAGGAAGACCAATGGTAAAATGCACAAATTGCGGGACACTGGGTTGTACTTATTGTGTTGGTCAACCTGCAAACAGAACTACATGCAAAGTATGTAAAAAATCCACAAAAATAGTAAAAGTTTAATTTTTGGTTTAATGGGCTTCTTTAACGATGCCCATTTTTTATTTCTTATATAAAAAAATTAGAAAAAAAATATGGAGTAATTGTATAATATTAATGATTTTAAGAAAAATTTATAATCAGGAGTGTATTTTTTAGATGGAGGTATGAAATGATTAGAAAAATTGTGTTTTTACTATTATTTGTGTTCTTAACTGGAGCATGCACAACAAATAAAGCTCAAATGGGAGCAGTGATTGGAACACTTGGTGGAGCTGCAGTTGGGGGTCAGGTTGGTAAAAAGAAAGATAGGAGAAAAAATGCAGTAATTGGTGCTTTTATTGGCGGAGTAGTTGGTTATATTATAGGAAATGAGATGGATAAATATGATAGGCAGAAATTAAATCAAACTTTTGAAAAAGTTTCTTCTGACAAGACAAATAAATGGGTAAATCCTGATACAGGAAATAAATATGAAGTAACGCCAGAACCTGCATTTTATGAGAATAGTAGAATTTGCAGGAAAGCTAAAATTAAAGCAATAATTGATGGAAAAGAAGAAATAGTTGAAACTACTGCATGTAGAAATCCTGAGGGAATATGGGAAATCGTAAGATGAGATTAAAATTATGGATTTAAAATTTAATGAAAATATACATGTATTCACCTATCATGATGAGTTATGGATGGTATTGGAAGAAGTTTTTATTGTTGGATATAACTATAAAAAATTTATAGGTGTTATAGCCTGGTCAATGGACTATTTTATTAAATTTATTCCGTGTAATGAGTATTTCTCATTGCAAAATTATACTATGCAAATTATAACAAAGAAAATTTCAGATTATCTTCAAAGTAAATACAATAAAAAACAAAGAGGTACTTTATCATTAAAAGAAAATGGTGAAATCTTACTTGAATGGGTTGTTGATATTCCAGATTTTTAAAATAAAACAGGGAGTTAAAAATGGGAAAAATTTTAACTGATGAGACCAACCTTGAAAGTTTAAAAAGTGCAATTTCAAAATGCCAAAAGGAGATATTTTTAATTTCAGCATGGATGAGGTCTGAAACACTTAAAAAAATCTTTCCAGAAGAAATGAAGGAAAAAATCAAAAATCAGAAAATAAAAATTTTTATAATTATTAGATTAAGCAATCTTCAAGATTTGCAGATTACAGATACCGGAGTTTTTAAATTTGTAGAAGAACTTGGAAGTACTTGTGAAATTAGATATAATAAAAATCTTCATACAAAACTTTATATTATTGATGATTTTTATGCATCTATTGGTTCATACAATCTCACAGGTGGTGGATTTGGAGATGATAAGCAATCAGGATATAATATTGAAACTGGAATTGAAATAAAAGATAAAAGAGAAATTCAATTATTAAAGCATAGAGCAATAGAGATATGGGAAAAATCAAAAGAAATATCAGAAAGTTTAATAGGTTTTACATTAAACGAAACAACAAACACAAAATTTAACCTTGTTGGAATAAAACCGCTTGAAAGTGGAAAGTTTGTTGAAATTAAAGAAAATAATTCTGTAATATTAGGACAAATTGGTGAGGTTAAAAAATATAATTTTTCTTTTTTTAATCCACCAGAGTTAGAAAATTTTAATAGAGATTTTGCAGATATTTTTTCAAATAATGAGGAATTGTCAAATAAAATAAAAGGTATTGTTTTTGCATCAAATCTTGAGTATGGTCAATTAAATATTGCAGAAGTGCAAATATTGTCAAGAATTTACAAAGATAATTGCAAATTAATTAAAGATGACAACAGATTTGCTCCAGATGTTGGATGTGAAGTATATACAGCCTCAAAAGAAATACTTGAAAATCTATTTTATAACCCCTTTTGTCATCCAGCAGTATTGAATTCAAATAAAGAAGTAAAAGTAGGCTTAAATCCAGATGAAATATTATCAAAACATATGGCTGTTTTTGGAACAACAGGTTCAGGAAAATCTTATTTTGTTAAATACCTTATTTCAAAATTTTTATCAAAATACATTACAGAATTTAAAAAAGGTAGGATAATTATTTTTGACCCTCATGGAGAATATACTAATGAGCTTGATGAAGTAGAAATATTAAACCGAAAAGACTGGGAAAAATATTTGACTGTGCATATAGAAACTGCAGATGATTTAATTGAATATTTTAAACTGGATAGAAGACAGAGTTTAGCAAAAAATATTAATGAGATTTTTATTAAAAATAAAAAAATTTCAAATAAAAACATAATAAAAATTTTAAAAGAAAATGATATAAATGAAGATTTTTTAGACAAAGTGAAAAATGCTATAAATGAAAGAAAAATTTCATTTAATGCACCACCTGAATATTGGAAGGATTTTGAAGATAATAAAGTGTATTGTGTTAATTTAAAAGATTGCGACGATATTAATGAAATGTGGAGGATAATTTCAAAAATTATGACAGGAATATTCAATCATGTTAAATCAGTAAAAAATTTTCCAGTTTTATTTGTAATAGAAGAAGCTCATAATTTTGCACCAGAGGGAGCAGATAAAAATAATGAAGCAGCGATTATAATTAGGAAAATTGCAAGAGAAGGAAGAAAATTTGAAAATGGATTAATTATTATTACCCAGAGACCAGCATATGTTTCAAAAGATGTTTTGACGCAATGTTGCACACAGGCAATTTTCAGACTAATAAATGGCAATGATATAAATGCGGTGATTGAGGTGGTAGAAGGAATTGGCAGAAATGAAGCTTTTAGACTTCCACATTATGTGCAGGGACAATGTATTTTTACAGGCGTTGCAATTGAGTCACCAGTTGTGGTAAGGGTAGATAGGAGGGGAAAATGTTTGGCTTAGATGAATTAAAACAAACAATTCAGATTACCGACACCTCAGTTGAGTGTCCAGTAAAAAAATGCAAAATAAAAGTGGAGAGACAAAAGAATAGTTTTAAAAGAGATGAAAAATTCAAATGTCCACTTCATAACATTTATATTTCTCCTACAACTTTTGAATATGAAGATGAAAAAGATAATTTATTATGGAAAAATAAGAATGATTTGGATTTGCTTAATAATATAAGAAAATTTAAAAGAGAATGCAGATTTTCAAGGGATAATAGTGAAGATGCTGTTAGCTGGAATGTTTTTAGATTTTTAGAAAAAAATAATTTAATCAATGAATTTCTAAAAAATATAGATAATAAAATAGATGAAAATAAAAGTGAAATTATTTACTGGTCATTTTCTCAATCTCAAAATAAAACATGGGATATGCTATTAGAAGGAAGAAAGGAGTTTGAAATTGTTCCTTCTAAAGGTTCTGAACCAGATTTAATTATTTTAGGTGAGAAAAATTTGATTTTTATTGAAGCAAAATTTGGTTCATCAAATAATACAAAACCTTCTAATCCTGAAAGGGTGGAGGATAAATATATATCACGTGGAAATAAATGGTGGAAGAAAGTTTTTAGTTCAGATTTTAAAACTGTAGCAATAGAGGATGAAAAATATGAACTTGCAAGATTCTGGCTTATTGGGTCATGGATAGCGGATATAGCGGATAGATTAAACCTTAATTTTTATTTAATAAATTTAACACTGACAAACTATGGAGGAGATATTGAGAAAATTTTCAATAAACACATAAAGACAAATAATAGAAGAAAATTTAAACAAATTACATGGGAACAAATTTATAATTTTATTTTAAAAGCTAATTGCGATTCTAATGATAAAGAAATTATAATAAAGTATTTTAAAAATAAAAGTTTGGGATATCGTAATGGAAAATTAAGACCTGCTTTTTTAATAAATTAACTAATTAAAATTTTTACCTATAGGCAAAAAAATAACTAAAAAATTTGCTTTAAGGAAAAATTTTTAAACTTTTCAGAAAAAAATATGATACCAGAATGGAAAACAAATTATTTATATTTTTCAGAATTATTACCTGAAAAATATCCTGAAATATTTTCACAGATTGAAAAAATTTTAAAAAAAGAAAATATTAAATTTGACCTTCTTCTCAATACAAAAGACATCTGGTGTAGAGATTATATGCCAGTTCAGATTAATGAAAATGAATTTGTTCAGTTTGAATTTAATCCTGATTATTTAAAAAATTATGAAAAATTAAAAACCAATCCCTGGTTAGTAACTTCTCTTTTAAAAATCAATTGCAAAAAAAGTGAGATAATTTTAGATGGAGGAAATATTGTTTATTCAACAAATTTTGCATTTGTAACAGATAAAATTTTTTCAGAAAATCGCAAAAAAATTAATTTAATACAAAAACTTCAGGAAGAATTACAAGTTGAAAAAGTATTTGTATTTCCTAAACAGGCTTATGATATTTATGGACATATAGACAGTATGGTAAGATTTATTGATGAAAAGACAATTTTAATAAATGATTTTTCATATGAAAGTAGAAAATTTAATAAAAAATTAAAAGAAACTCTTGAAAAAGTGCCATTTAAAATTTGCAAAATCAAATTACCATTTTACAATAAATTTTCATGGATTTATTTGAATTATATTCATGTTGGCAAGTTAATAATTATACCAATAATTGGTATTGAACAAGAAGAAAAAATTATCTCACAATTTAAAAATTTTTTCCCAGAGCATTCAATATACACATTAAACGCGAATAAACTTTACAAAAAAGGCGGGGCATTACACTGCATAAGCTGGAATTTATTAAAAAGTTAAACATCAAAATTTATTTAATTTTTCTTGACAGTGTAATCTTTTTCTTATAATTTTTATCATAAATGAATAAAAAAGAACATATAGAATATTGGTTAAAAAGTGCCCAACACGATTTAGATGTCGCAGAAGCTCTTTTTCAAAATCAAAAATATGATTGGTGTTTATTTATTGGACATTTAGTTTTGGAAAAAACTTTGAAAGCATATTATGTTATGCAATACAACCAGCTTCCCCCTAAAACCCATAATTTAGTTAGATTAGCAGAAATATCCAATATAAATTTGGAAGAAGAACAAAAATTATTTTTAGATGAAGTAAATGATTTTAATCTTGAAATTCGGTATCCTGATTACAAATTTAATTTTTATAAAAAATGCACAAAGGAATTTACAGAAAGCTATTTTGAAAGAATAAAAGAATTTTACCAATGGCTACTATCCCAGATAAAATAAAAAATATTATTTTAAAATGCTTAGAAGAATTAAAGAAAAATAACATACCTATAAAAGATGTTTATTTATTTGGTAGCTATGCAAAAGGTAATTATACAAAATATAGTGATATAGATTTATTGATTATTTCCCCTATATTTAAAGGTGACAGAATAGAAGATAGGAAAAAAATAAGAAAATATATTTTAAAAGTTAGCTCTCTTCTTGAAGTAATCCCTTGTTCAGAAAATGAATTAAAAGAAAAGAATCCTTTCATAAAAGAAATTTTAAAAAATGGAATAAAAATTGATTTTAAATAAAATATATAGTTTCACCAATTATTTTAAATATGTTAACTTGAAAGAACCGTGCACATAACAAAATCTATTTCTTAGTAACCCTATCTTTGTGTAAATAATAATCCAATAGTAGATGCAAATCAAAATTTATTATTAGGTCAAATTTTGTCCGTTTAAGGTGTTATTTAAAAAACAAATAAAATTAGAGGTGAGAAAATGATTGACAAAAAAGAACAAAAAGAAAAGTCATTAAAAGATTATGGAATAATT
>CAZQKL010000106.1:0-6336 GCA_964593895.1 uncultured bacterium | reverse complement strand
CGCAAAAGCAATGGGAGATTAAAATGAGTGATAAAAAATGGTATAAACTTGTTTTCAAACAATTGCAACCATTGCACATTGGTGCCGGGAATTACGGTGTGATAAATGAAACAAGGATCTTTATCCCCGGCTGGACAATATGGGGTGCATTGACAAAAACATATAACATTCAATTCCATCATGATTTATCTAAAAATCAAGAATTATTTGAAGAAATTTCCTGCTTTTACCCCTGTTTTAATGAAAATGGCGATAATCCCCTTCTCCCAGCTTACAAAAATGGTAAATTTTATCTTGGAGACTATTCAGAATCCAAATTCAGAGCAAAGTTTGTTGATACTTTTATTTCAACAGCGGTTTTGCCAGATTCACGAATGGCAAAGGATGAATCTTTACACGAAACAAATGTAATTTTACCGGGTGCTAAATCTGATTTTATAGAGGATGAAAAAGAAAAACAACTTTACTGGGTGGGGATTTTAAACATTGAGGAAAATAAAAAGATTGAATTTTTAAAAGAAAATGAACTTAATATAACTGTTGGCGGTGATTCAAGATATGGTCTTGGAAAAATGGAGCTTATAAAAATTAAAGAGATTAGTGAAGAGAGTAATGACTTTCAATGTCTGTTTAAATCTAATTATATTCCTGTTCAAAACAATTTACATTCACAGATTGAACTCATTGTTGAAACTATAGGCTATGAAGGAAAAACTTTAAAAATTAAAAATCCAGAATATTTCTACATGCCCGGGCATGGAGTAACTTCTTTAAAACTAAAAAAAGGGGTTCTTTATGTTCAATAGACTAACTGGCGATCCTTTTGTTGATGCAGGATATGCAGTTGTTAAGGAATTGAAAAAAATATTTCCAGACAAAAAAATTATTGAATTAATTGATATGGTGAGTGATTGGTTTATTTACAACTGGAACGGTAAAATTGATTCTTTACAATTGAATTCAAATATAACCCATAATTCTAAAAGAGGAACAGAAAAAAAAAGACAAAAAGCAAAACAAGATGTTATGGCTTTCTTCAATAAATTATTAACTTATAAAAACTCCAAAGGATTAGAATCTTGCAGAACCTGTGGTAGCAACAGCAGATTATTTAGTGCAGGAAGAGATATTTATCCTCTTTCCGGTTCAAAAGCATTTGTAAATTTTCATCATTCCCATGAAGATGGATTATTGTTGTGCTCGGATTGTATAATAAAACTTTTCTTCCTTCCTCTTGCGGTTGTTCAAATGGGTGGAAAAATTGCACTTTTACATTTGCAAGACCAGAAAACTATGGAATACTGGACAAATAAAGTAATAAAATCAAATTTAAATCAATTACCCAGAGGAATATCAGATGGAATATTAAAATCGGAATTTAAAAATCCTAAAAACGCCTTATTTGATATGGCAGCAGATTTAATACTCAACTTTGATTTGGAAAAAAGACATTTACAACTGTATTATTTTACCAATTTCGGCTCAAAACCAGATTGTGAGATTTTTACTTTACCAGCCCCTGTTTTTACTTACCTCAGTAAAGTATTAAAATCTTGTAAGACTGACTGGTATTTATTTTTAAAAAGACATTATCACATCAAAAAAGCAAAATGGGATAATGAAATATTAGAATGGAAAATAAAAAAAGAGGGAAAGCCCATAGTAGACAATGAATACAAAGATAATAAAAATTCTGTTATTGAGGGATTGCTCGAGGGTAAAAATCTAATACCTGTTTTCAGAAAATATTATAAGGAAAACTTTTTGTATGGCAAACAAATAAACTTGTTGTTGCTGGACTATTATTTGAAGGAGGTAAAACAAATGGATGTAAAACAATTAGAAATTATCAAACGACTTGGAAATGCGATTTTTGAAATAGCAAAAAATGACGATAACAATTTTAAAAAGTATTTGACTATGATTGAGGGTGCTGGAAAATCTTATCAACTACGAGGAGTTTTAATAACTCTAATTAAAAAACATTATAAAAATGGAAACCTTCAACCATTATTAACATTGGAAGAGTATGTTAATTATCTATTCCCCGATGGAGTTTACTGGTCAGAGGTAAGGGATGTATTAATTATCTATCTCTATGAGTTGCTCCATAAAGAGAATATTCAAGGCATTGATGTTGATGAAATTGAATTAAAAGATACAGAAGAAGAATTAACAGAATTTTAAGGAGGTAAAAGATGAAGACAATTCAGGGTTTTATTTTAATTGATGTTGATGTGGCAGCACTAAACAATGCAGGAAAAGACACTTCAACCACACTGGATAATGCTGTAATGACAAAGAAAATTCGGAAAAACGGCAAAGAATACCCTTATGTTTCAGGTCAGGCATGGCGATATTGGTGGCGTGAAACCCTTGAGAAAAAATTTAACTGGAAGATGTCTCCTGTAATTAGAGAGAGTAAAATTGCATATACTGAAGCTGATCCTATGGTTTATCCAGATGATGATATGTTTGGATATATGCGAGCGGGTAAAAAAACAATAACTGACCCTGATACTGGAAAAGAAAAGAAAATCAATGTTACACTGACAAGGGTATCTCCATTGAAAAATTCTGCTTTAATTGCAGTAAGTTATAATCCAATTGTTCAACACTGGTCAACTATGGCAAGACAAGAAGGAGATGCTGTTCCTTATGGCAAGGATGAATACTGTGCAATTATGAAAGGCATGTTTTCGATTGATATTGATATGGTGGGGACATTTTCATCTGTTAATAGAACAGGTTTTTTAAATATCAATGATGATATGCGAAAATTGTATTTAAAAAATGGTGCAAGAGAAATTGAGGATGATTTTATAAAAGATAAAAATGGCAATCCTGTAAAACTTATAAGAATTGATGATACTGAAAGAGAAAAAAGAATAAAAGAAACGCTCTTGGCATTGAAGTATTTATCAGGTGGGGCAATGCAAACAACAAATCTTGCTGATGTTACACCTAAATTAATTGTTCTTGCGTATTTTAATTCCGGCAATCATATTTTCTCTCATCTTGCAAAAGAAGAACTTGGTTCAGCGGTTTTCTCAATTGATGCTTTAAAAGAAGTAATAAAGGAATATGGAAATGATATTGATGAGAAGATTTATGTTGGTAAAAGAGAAGGATTTATGGATGAGTTAAAAGAAGAATTTCAAAAATTGAAACTTGAGAATAAAATTGAATTTGGGCCTGTGAATGAAATAATAGATAAATTTACGGATCAGTTGAAGTTGTAAAAAAGAGGGGTACAATGAAAATTTTTAGAATCAAAATTACAAGCTGGACGGCTTCTTTTAGATATCCAAATTTTATAAGTGGATATCAACCAACTCTTGTAGTTCCACCCTTATCAACCATAATTGGTTTGATTTCAGCAGCCAGGGGGGATTATTTCATTCCAGAGAAGGAAAAGATTGGTTATGTATTTTCATATAGAACCAAAGCAGTTGATTTAGAAACCATATATCAGTTTCCATATGGAAGATTAAGTGAAATAAAATCCAATGTAGTGAAGAGAGAATTTCTTTTTGATACATGTTTATATTTATACACTGATAGTGAAAAAATTGTACACTGGTTTAAAAAACCTGTGTTTCCGCTTTTAATGGGGAGAAGTTCTGATTTGGCTATGGTTAATAGTATTGCTAAATTTGATGTCAAGGAGAAGAATGAATTACAAAGATTGCGGGGGACTATTGTACCTTTTAGATATGGTCTTGTTCCTGGACAATTACAGGCTTTGCCGAAATATTTTTCAAATGATATTCCGCGCAGGAATATCGGGATGGAACCATATACGGTGCTTGACTTCAAAAATGGTTATGTGCAGGTAAAGGCAAAAGGCTTTAGTGATGATGAAACTGGTTGGGATGTTTATTTACAGGATATATGATTATGGATAATGGTAATTTATCTATTTTGGCAAAGTCTGATGGAACAACACTAATTGAACATATTAATGACGCTTTGCTTATATTCAAATATTTAAAAGAAATTCTCCCTACAATAGTAAAAATTACTGAACTTAAGGATTTCTGGGATTTACTTTTTTGCGCAATCTTTTTTCACGATTTTGGAAAAATGCATGTTGAATTTCAAAAAAAACTTCGTGGAGAGAAAAATTACTGGGAAAGCCAGAGACACGAAATTTATTCTATTCCTTTTGTTTATAAATTAAATATAAAAGATAAATCAAAATTAGGATTAATAATTAGGGCAATTCTATCACACCACAAAAGTTTTGAAGAACTTAAAAAATCTGCATTAACAAATGATGATTTAAAGTTTGAATTTCAAACTCAATGGAAAAACAAAATTCCATACCACCCAAAGGATTTTTTAGAAAATTTCAAGAGGAATTTTCCCAAAAAAATAATTTATTCATATTTGCAAATGTTCAATAAAATAAAGAGACAATATGGTGTTACAATTGAATTGAAAAAAGAAAAAATTTTGGTAGACGAATTGCAGAATCCAGTAAAAGTTTATTGTGATTTTTATTGCAATTACTTAAGCAAAGAATATTTTCAAAATTTACTACTATGGGCAGGATTAAAAATATCAGACCACCTTGGTTCAGCGAAAATCAAGAGGATTTATAAATTAGATGATAAAGATTTCGACTACCTATCTGATTTTACGAGAAAACATTCTTTATATGAACATCAAAAGAAAAGTTTTGAAACAAAAGAATCTGCTATTTTAATAGCTCCTACAGGTTCAGGGAAAACAGAATCAGCACTTGGATGGTTAAAAAATGTTATAAAAAACAGACAGGGAAGGGTATTTTATATCCTGCCATATACTGCATCGATAAACGCTATGCACAAAAGATTGATGAAATATATTGAGAATATTGAGAAAAACAAACAGCCTTCAAGTATGATTGGCATATTACATGGAAATTTACCTCATTATATCTCAGAATATTTTACAACAGGTCATTCTAAAAATGAAAATCTTCAGAAAAATATCAAAATAAAGAAAATAATTGAGCAATATAGAAATCTAATTTCTCCGATAATTATTGCCACACCTTTTCAATTATTAAAATATTTTTTTGGAATAAAAGGTTTTGAAAAAGGATTATTTTTTCTTTCGGGAGCCAAACTGATTTTTGATGAAATACACGCATACGATGTACAAACTTTTGCACAAATTTTAGTAATGTTAAAATTTTTAAAAAAATATCTTCATAATGACATTTTTATAATGACTGCAACCCTGCCGACTTTTATGATAAATCATATAAAACAACAGTTAGAAATAAAAAATGTTATTGAAACAGATAATAGATTCTTAAGCCAATTAAAGAGGCACAAAATTATTTTGTTTGATGGGAATATTATCGATTTTATTGAGAAACAACTTAACATAACTAAATCCAAAAAATATATTTTTGTATGCAATACCGTTTCAAGATCACAGGAAGTTTACAAAAAATTATTGGATTTAGATGTTAATGAGAGTGAAGTAACCCTTCTCCATAGCAGATTCAATCAATATGATCGTAATTTAAAAGAAGAAAAGTTGCTGAATGATAAAACAAGAATCTTAATTGGAACACAAACAATTGAAGTAAGCCTTGACATTGACTTTGATGTAATGATTACTGAGCCTGCTCCTATTGATGCCCTTGTTCAGAGATTTGGAAGAGTTAATAGAAATGCTAAAAAAGCAATTTCACCGATCTATGTATGTAAGGAAGGCGGAGAATGCGATAGATATATATATCCGATAGATAGGATAGAAAAAACAATCTCTGTTCTTGAAAATGTTTCTGAGATCAATGAAAGTCAGCTACAAAATTTATTAGATGAAGTGTATCCTGATTGGAGTGAGAATGAACAAAAAAATTTTAATAATACCATCAAACTATTTGAAGAATCATTAAAATCTCTAATGCCATATTCCTTTTGCAAAGAAGGGGAAGAAAGATTTTACAGTAAATTTACCGATGTGAAAGTATTGCCAATTATATTTTATGAACAATATAAATCCTTATTAGAAAATTATGATTTTATAGAAGCTGATAAGCTTATGGTTAAAATAAACAGAAATTTCTTTTTTAAATACAGGAATAAAGGTCTTATTGAGCCACACCAAATAATAATAGAATTAAATGAAAAACCTATTGAGCACATTGTCCATGTTATAAAGTTAAAATATGATAAAAATCTCGGGCTATTGGAAATTGAAGAAAATCATTCACCAGCGATTGAGATGTGGTAAAAATTATGAATATCACCGGTTCCCTTATTGAAGCATATATCTTCTGTCCCCGTCAAGCATGGTTATTATCGAGGCAATTGTCGGGGAATCAATATAATG
>CAZQKL010000105.1:0-6355 GCA_964593895.1 uncultured bacterium | reverse complement strand
CAACATGGAAAGGTGTTCCATCAGGATACAGATTGCCAATTAGAGATATTAGACCATCAGCAGGTGCTGGCTTCTTGTATCCACTTTGCGGTGAAATGAGAACAATGCCAGGGCTTGGCAAAACTCCTGCTGGATACAATGTTGATATTGATGTTGAAACAGGTGAAATTAAAGGATTATTCTAAATAATTTTGGGAGAGCTTTTGCTCTCCCACTTAAATTTATGAGGTATTAATATGAACCCTATACAAGAGATTAAAAAGCCAAAAGGTAAGTTTAAAATTAAATTTCAGCCTTATGGCACAGAGGTAGAAGTTTTTAAGGAAGGAGAAATATTATTAAGAGTTGCAATGGCTGCAGGGGTTCATATTAATGCCTCATGTGGCGGAATTGGTGCTTGTGGTAAATGCAAAGTAATTATTAAAAAGGGAATTGAAAATATAAAAGGTGGGAAAAGCCCAAAATTAACCAAAGAGGAAATTAATAAAGGTTACAGATTAGCTTGTTTAACAAAAGTTTATGGAGAAGTTGAAGTTGAAATTCCAAAAGAATCTCAAATTGATAGCTCTGTTTTTGAAATTAAAAAAGAACCTGAACATGTTTTAAGTGCAACAAAAATTGAGCATCTAATTCCTTCATATAAATTAAACCCAACTGTATTTAAAGTTTATCTCCCCCTTGAACCTCCAACAATGGACGATAATATTAATGATGTTGATAGAATTGTAAGAACCTTAAAAAAGCAATATAATATTGAGAATGTTACGTTTGATTTTGAAGTTGTAAAAAAACTCCCAACTCTTTTAAGAGAAAGTAACTGGAAGATTGTTTTAACAATTGTTTCAATTGAAAATAGATATAAGGTAATTGATGTAGTTGATGGGAAAAAAGGGGCACAGAATTATGCTTTTGTAGTAGATATTGGAACAACTGGAGTTTCTGGTCAAATTATTGATTTAAATGTATGTGACCTTTTAAGCGATGGAATAGAAGAAGTTTCTATTGGAAAGGGCAGTGTAAAAGCTGAGCACTCAATTTATAATAAACAGGTAAGTTACGGTGAAGATGTAATTACCAGAATAGTTTATGCAATAAAAGGTGATGGTTTAAAAATTTTGCAGAAAGCAGCAGCTGACACAATTAATGAAATTTTAGATAAATGCATTGAACAGGCTCAAATTGATAGAGATGATATATCTTTTATGGTTACCGCTGGAAACACAACTATGACCCAATTATTCCTTGGGGTTAATCCCAAATACATTAGAGAAGAACCTTATGTGCCAACAGCAAGATTGTTTCCACCAGTTAGAGCTCCGCAAGTTGGGATAAATTTAAAACCTTCAACTTATGTTTATACATTTCCAAATGTTGCAAGCTATGTTGGTGGAGATATAGTTTCTGGAGTGTTAGCAACTGGGATTTACCAGTCACCAGAGCTTACCCTTTTTATGGATATTGGAACAAATGGAGAGATGGTTCTTGGAAATCAAGATTGGCTTGTATGCACTTCTTGTTCTGCTGGACCTGCTTTTGAAGGTGGTGGAATTAAATATGGAATGAGAGCAACTCCAGGAGCAATAGAACAGGCAAAGATTAATCCAGAGACTTTAGAGCCAATGATTATGACGATTGGTGGTGTAAAACCTATTGGAATTTGCGGTTCAGGATTAATAGAATTAATCTCTGAAATGTTTAAAGCTGGAATAATTTCTCAAAATGGGAAATTTAATAAAGAAATTAAACATCCAAGAATTAGATTATCAGAAGCAGGTGGATATGAATATGTGATTGTATGGAAAGAAAACAGTGGAATTGATGAGGATATTACTATTTGTGAAGCTGACATTGATAACCTTTTAAGGGCAAAAGGAGCTGTATTTGCTGGTTGTAGAATTTTGCTTGAAAGTGTTGGAATGACATTAGATGATGTGGAAAGAATAATTATTGCTGGAGGATTTGGGAAATATATTAATCTTGAAAAAGCAATAAAAATCGGTTTATTCCCAGAAGTTGATTTGAATAAATTCATTTATGTTGGAAATTCTTCATTAATGGGGGCAAGACTTGTAGCATTTTCAAAGGATTTAATGATTGAAGCAGAAAGAATTTCAAATATGATGACTCATATTGAACTTGCTAACAATATGAAATTTATGGAAGAATTTGTTGCTGCTTGCTTTTTACCTCATACTGACCCAAGTCTTTTCCCAAATACAATGAAAGAAATAGAAGAAACAATAAAAAGACTTCAAAAAATAAGAAGGAGGTTTAATGGCAGTTAAAATAGCTGTAGCAGGAAAAGGTGGAGTTGGTAAAACAACAATTACAGGTTTTATTATTAGATATCTTGTGGAAAATAAAAAGGGAAGGATACTTGCAGTTGATGCAGATACAAATTCAAACCTAAATGAGGTTTTAGGAGTTGAAGTTAGAGAAACAATTGGTAACACAAGGGAACTTATGAAAACAAATGTTCCAACAGGAATGCCAAAAGAAACTTTTATTGAGTATAAAGTTCAGGAATGTTTAACTGAAGCAGATGGATTTGATTTAATAGTAATGGGCACACCAGAAGGTCAAGGTTGCTATTGTGCTGCAAATACTCTCTGCAAAAAATATATAGATATTTTACTTGACAATTACGATTATATTGTTATGGATAATGAGGCTGGCATGGAACATATGAGCAGATTACTTACAAAAGATGTTGACCATTTCTTTATTGTTTCTGACCCTTCAAGAAGGAGTGTAAACACTGTAAAAAGAATAATTGACCTTTCAAAAAGTTTAAAGCTAAACATTGGAAATTATTATGTTATTATAAATAGAGCTAAAAATGGAATAGATAAGGAAGCGGAAAAATTTTTGAATGATAATAATATAGAAGTTTCATTAATTTTACCTGAAGATAAATATATTACAGAATTTGACAATGAAGGTAAGCCAATTTATAATATTCCAAATGATTCTGAATTGTTGAAAAAGCTATTTAATTTTTTAGCAAAAATTTTTTAATTTAAAATAAAAAGAAAGGAGAGAAACCATGGCTTTCACAATTCCAAAAGAAAAATATTCTGGAAAAGTTAGAGAAGTTGTTATTGGAAAAGGAGACAAAGCTGTAAAAATTGGTGGTTACGATTGTATGCCTCTTTGCACATTTGAAGGCACATGGCCAAATAAACCAGTTGTAGCAATGGAAGTATACGATGTGCCTCCAGAAGAAGGAGCTCAAGGTTGGCCACCAGCAGCATTTGAACCTTTTAAAGATGTTGTAAATGACCCAGGGGCTTGGGCTAAAAAATGCCTTGAATATGGAGCTGACCTTATATGTGTTCAACTTGCTGGCACAGACCCTAATGCTCAAAATAAAAGTGCGCAAGAAGCAATTGAAGTAGTAAAAAAGGTTAAAGAAGCTGTTGATGTGCCATTAATCATCTGGGGTAGCAACAATCTTGAAAAAGACCAGGAAGTTTTACCAGCAATAATGGAAGCATTTCCTAATGAAAATTGGCTTTTTGGTCCAGCTGAAGAAGGAAATTACAAAAAAATTGCTGCAAGTGCTATAGGTTATGGACACCTTGTTGCTGCAAAATCATCAATTGATGTTAATTTGGCAAAACAATTAAATATTTTAATTGAAAATTTAGGTTTACCTTTAGAAAAAGTTGTAATGGACCCAACTTCAGCTTCTCTCGGTTATGGAGTTGAGTATACCTATTCAGTTATGGAAAGAATTTCTCTTGCAGCACTTGCTCAGAATGATGAAAAAATGCAAAATCCAATGATTAATGACCTTGCAAAAGAATGCTGGAAAACAAGAGAAGCAATGTTAACAATTGAAGAAGAACCAACCTATGGAGACCAAGCGGTTAGAGGAATTTTAATGGAATCAATTACCGCTATTGATTTTATTGCAAGTGGAAGCTCAATTTTAATTATGAGAAATCCAACTGCAGTTAAAGTAGTAAAAGAATTAATAAATGAGCTTTACAGCTAAGAAATAAATGCCAGAAGGCATAAAATAAACCAGGAGGTTAAATTATGTCAAAAATTATTGCAACAGCAGCTATAAGAGGTGCTCACAAAATTGTGGAAAGAGTTGAGGGAAAAATAAAAAAGGCAATAGAGGAATATGGTCCAGATAAAGAAGTTGCTTATCCTAATACAGCTTATTATCTGCCTATAATATATGGAATTTTAGGGAAAAAGGTAGAAAAACTTGGTGATATGCTTCCAATAATTGAATACTGTAAGAAACTTCTACCAGAACTTCCAGCAGAAGACCTTTGGGTTCCATATTTGGGACCAGCTCTTGATGCAGGAATGGCAACACTTTTTGCTTATGATATGGAAGAAGCATTAAAATATGTTGACCCAGACAAATGTCCATATTTACCTGGTGGAACTGAATGGATTGACCCATCATCAGAAAATATCTGGCTTGGAGCAGCAGACGATGTTATAATGAGAAAAAGAGGAGTTGAATTTGTTGATGGTTCAGCTCCAGGGTTCGCAGCAGTTGTTGGAGCACCTCCAGATGTTGAAACCGCAGTTAAACTTGCAAAAGAAATGCAAGAAAAGTATTTGTATGTATTTATGGCATCTGATAACAACGGCGTAAATATGGCTGAACAGTTAAAAGAAGCAGGAGTTCAACTTGGATGGGATACAAGACTTGTTCCATTCGGAAAAGACACTTCAGCTGCAATTCATGCTCTTGGGTTTGCAACAAGAGCAGCTATGAGTTTTGGTGGTGCAAAACCTGGAGATTACAGAAAAGTATTGCTTTACAATAAAAACAGAATTTTCGCATTTGTTTTAGCATTGGGAAAAGTTACAGATGAATGGTATGCAGCAGCAGCTGGAGCTATTAATTACGGTTTCCCAACTATTACAAATGATGATATTCCACAAATATTACCATACGGTGTTTGTACTTACGAACATGTTGTTTCAAATGTTCCTCTTGATAAAATTGTTTCTAAGGCAATTGAAGTTAGAGGACTTAAAATTGTTATTAAAAAAGTTGATGTTCCAGTATCTTATGGTCCAGCATTTGAAGGTGAAAGAATTTCTAAAGATGCAATGAGAATTGAAATGGGTGGACCCAAAGCACCAGCTTTTGAATTCTGTGAAATGAAAGATATGAATGAAGTAGAGGATGGAAAAATTGAAGTAGTTGGAAAAGAGATAGATGAATTTGAAAGAGGAGTTACAATCCCATTTGCTATCTGGGTTCAGGTTGCTGGAAGAAAATTTCAAAAAGATTTTGAACCAATTATTGAAAGACAATTCCACCATTTGATTAACCAAGCTGAAGGAGTTTTACATATAGGTCAAAGAGATATTTTATGGATGAGAATTTCAGATAAAGCATATGAAGCTGGATTTAAATTCAGACATATAGGACAAATTCTTCATGATAAATTGCATCAAGAATTTGGTGCAATTATTGATAAAGTTCAGGTAACAATCTATAATGAAGAAGATAAAGTAAAAGAATTACTTGAAAAAGCAAGAAAAGTATATCATGAAAGAGATACAAGACTTGCTGGAATGAAAGATGAAGAAGTGGATACTTACTATTCATGTACATTATGTCAGTCATTTGCTCCTAACCATGTATGTGTTGTAACTCCTGAAAGACCAGGACTTTGCGGTGCATACAACATGTTAGATTGTAAAGCATCTTACGAAATAAATCCAACAGGTCCAAATCAGCCAATTCCAAAAGGAGATGTTATTGACCCAATTAAAGGAAGATGGAAAAATGTTGATGAATTTATCTATCAAGCAAGCCATAATGCTATTGAATATGCATGTGCATATTCAATTATGGATAACCCAATGACATCATGCGGTTGTTTTGAATGTATTGCAGTAGTATTACCAATGTGTAATGCAGTAATGGTTGTTGACAGAGATTACACAGGTGATACTCCTTGTGGAATGAGATTTTCAACACTTGCTGGAACTGTTGGTGGTGGAGTTCAAACACCAGGATTTGTTGGAATTTCAAAGCTTTACATTTTATCAAGAAAATTTATATTAGCAGAAGGTGGTCTTAAGAGACTTGCATGGCTTCCAAAAGCATTAAAAGAATTCTTGATTGAAAATGGATTAAAGAAAAGATGTGAAGAGGAAGGAGTTCCTGACCTTGTAGATAAAATTGCCACAGAAGAAGATTGCACAACAGAAGAAGAATTGTATGAATTTATGCAAAAAGTTGGACATCCAGCATTAGAAATGGAACCATTAATGTAATGTAGAAAAACAGGGGGATAATCCCCCTGTTAATTTTATAAAAAAACAAAAAGGAGAGGAGAAATGGGTTTAACAGGAATTCAGATAT
>CAZQKL010000104.1:0-6448 GCA_964593895.1 uncultured bacterium | reverse complement strand
TGATGCTGATGGTCAGCATGATTTAAATGATATTGAAGTTTTTTTAAAGGAGATAAAAGAAAAAGATTATGACATAATTCTTGGGTCAAGATTTTTAAAACTTGATAGTAAAATCCCCCTTGTAAAAAAAATTGTGCTTAAAGCAGGTATATTATTTACAAGATTAATAAATGGTGTAAAAGTAACTGACACTCACAATGGTTTTAGAGTTATTAATTTAAAAAGAGTTCCAGATTTTGAACTTAAACAGAATCGTATGGGGCATGCCTCTGAGATTTATGATATTATAAAAAAGAAAAAGCTTAAATATAAAGAAATGCCCTGCAGTATCTATTATACTGACTATTCAAAACAGAAAGGTCAGCGTATTTCAAACATTATAAATATTTTATTTGACTACTTTTTTCAGAGGTTATCCAAATGATACTTATAAAATCTACTTTAGCGATTATCTTAATAATTTCTATTGGAATTTTATTAATTACCGGAAAGTATAAAGCTTTTGAAAAATTTTTTCTACTAATTATTTCATCAATATTACTTGCATTTATAATTTCTCCGCAATTATCAGATGTTATTGCAAATTTTTTTGGAATAGAAAAAGGTAAAGATTTAATTATTTATATAGCAATAGCTATTTTATGGTTTTTTTATGTAATAAGTTACGTTAAAATTAAAAAGCTTGAAAGAGATGTTACTTTAATTGTAAGAAAAAATGCACTTGAAAACTATAGGTTAACTTAATGGGAAAAATAAAACTTTTAGATATTTCAAATAAGAAAGAATGTGAAAAATGGGAGGAGTTTGTTTTAAATAATGGATATATGTATCAAAGTGTAAGATGGATATATGCTCTAAAATCTTATAAATTTCAACCTTACTATTTATATTTTGAAAAAAATGGCAAGATTGACTCAGTATTACCACTTTTTCATGTAAAATTTTTCCCATTTTTAAATGAGCTTGTATCCATTCCACATTGTGAAGCAGGAGGATTTATAAATCCTCAATATTATGAACTATTTTTTGATTATATAGCGAAAAATTTTAATGTGAAAAATGTAAAAATCTATCAATTTAATTCTGAAATTGATGATTTTCCTAAAAATGATTTAAACAAAATTTTCTTATTAAATCTTCCAGAAACTATTGATGGAATTTATAAACTTTTCAAAAAAAGATTTAAAAGGTCAATTGAAAACATTTTGAAAAAAACAGATGTTAATGTTTATTCAGGAAATGATGACAATTTCATAAAGATTTTATATGATTTAAATGTAGTGAAAAATAAAGAATTTGGAACACCTCACCATTCATTTAATTTTATATCATCATTTGTAAAAGCTTTTGGTAGTAAAAGTAAAATTTTTGTTGCAAAAAAAAATAATATTCCAATTGGAGCTTCATTCATTATTCATTTTGGAAAAATTGTTTACCATATATTTCATTTTATTCCTAAAAAATATCTAAAAGAAAAAGTTGGATTAATTTTATTTTTTTATATGTTTCAATACTGTTTAGAAAAAAATATAAAAATATTTAGTTTAGGTAGAAGCCCTGAAAATTCTGGAACATTTAAATTTAAAAAAGAAACTGGAGCTGAAATTTATCCCTTAAATTTGTATAATTTTAAAATTAAAAATTCAAAATTAGTTGCAGAAAAGCCTAAAATTTTACAGGAAAAATATCAATGGGCTGCAGATATTTGGAGTAAGCTTCCATCTCCAATAACAAATTTTTTATCTCCAATAATTAGAAAATGGGTCTATTAAAAAAAGTTTTTGCTTTTTCAGGTATATTAATTTTCATCTACATTATCACTACTCAAATTGAATTAAAATCATTAGCTTTAATTCTTAAAAAAGCAAATTTTTTATATTTTTTCCCAGCTTTTATTTTTACTTTTATGCTTAATTTTCTTAAAATTTTTAGATGTTATAAACTTTTAAAGATAAATGAATTGGAAGTTTCCTTTAGAAAATTTTTAGAACTATATTCTCATACAAAACTGTATGCATCAATAAGTAATCTAATTGTATCAGAAGGTATGGCAACATTTCTTGTTATGTTCAAGCAGGAGAAAAACAGACAGAAAGTTGTAAGTATTTTCTTTTTATGTAATTTTTTTGATTTATTAGCTATAACTTTACTCTGTTTAATTTCCCTACTATTTTCAATTAAAATGAAAATAATTGATTTAGCAAAATTTAAATTTTTCAATTTTTCAAATTATACTTTTATTTTCATAGCTTTTATTGTTTTGGCAATAATTATCTATTCTTTTAAAAATAAACTAAAATCAATAATTGGTCCATTAAAAAAATATAAAATCTCCTCTCAATCTTTTAAAATTTTGTTTTTATTCACTATCTTAGTTTATACAAGCTATGTTTTAACAGCTTTTTTTCAAGCAAAACTTTTTAATGTAGAGGTAAATATTTTTTACCTTATTTTAATTTTTACTGGAGGAAGTTTAATATCAATAATTCCCATATCAATAAATGGCTTGGGAACAAGAGAAGCTTTTTTTATTTTTCTATTAAAAATAAAGAATTTTAATAATGAACAGGCTTTTTCTTTAAGCATATTTGCTTTTTTAGTAATGCCACTTTTAACATTATTCAGTATTTATCTTTTTTCCCTGATAATAAATAGGATTTTAAAATGAATATAAGCATAACCATTGATGTTGAAAAAGATTTGGGAAGTGTTGATACCTTTTATGGAATTGATGAAGGTTTACCTTTAATTCTTGATGTTTTCAAAAAGAATAATATTAAAGCAACTTTTTTTATATCAGGTGAAGTTGCAGATTATCTTGAAAAAAATAGATACATTTATGAAATTGTAAAATTTAACCATGAAATTGCATCTCATGGATATTATCATAATGATTACAGAAATTATCCTTTAGATAAAATTAGGAAAGAATTGATGCTTTCAAAAGAAATATTAAATTCTTTTACAAAAGAACCAATAATTGGATTTAGAGCACCACAATTTAGGATAAATGAAAAAATAATTAATGTTTTAAAGGAGTTAGATTTTAAATACGATTCATCTGTTCCAGCACCAAATAGCATTAGTGGAGCTTCAATATTGAGAAATGTTAAAATCTCCTACGAAGAGATAAAATATTTTGAAAAAATGGGAATAAAAGAATTTCAAATTAATTCTATTCCTTTTATTAAACTACCACACGGATTATTATGGGTTAATTTAATTGGTTTAAATTTTTACAAATTTTTATTTAAAAAATTAAATAATGAAGATTTAATAATTTTTTACCTCCATCCATTTGATGTTATGAAAAATAAAAGAAAATTCAAATACCCAACATTAATTGAAAAAATTTTTTACAACATAAAAAGCAATAATTCCATTGAGCTATTTTTAGAAATTATAAATTTCTGGAAAAGCAAAAATGTTAAATTCTGGACAATAAGAGATTTTTTACTTGAAAAATTTTAATTTGGTGTTAATATTAATTATGCATGAGTTTGAGGGGTAAATTTATCTCAATTCTTATTTTACTCTTTTTAACTCTTGGATTGGTAAATTTTTTAACTGAAATCATTGTTATTTACCCAGCTTTTAAATCACTTGATATAAAAAATGCTGAAAGTAATGCAATAAAATTAAAAAGTTATTTTAAAAAAGAGATAAAATCTTTAGAAAAGATAACAAAAGACTGGGCATTCTGGGATGATACATACAATTTTATCCTTGACAATAATTCATCTTATATAAATTCAAATCTTGTGGTTTCCTCATTTCTTGATTTGAAAATAAATCTTATTGAAATTATTAGAAATAATGGTGAAGTTTTATGGAAAGGTTATTACGATTTTTCAAAAAATAAATTAATAAAAAATTTTAATTTATTGTCTAAAAATGACTTTTTTAAAATTATAAAAAAATACAAAAGAGGAATTTCAGGGTTTTATAAAATGGATGATAAAATTTATATTTTATCAATTATGCCTGTTTTAAAGAGTGATTATTCTGGAAAAATAAATGGATATTTAATAATGTCAAAAGAATTGAATAAAGAGTTTTTTGAAAAAATGAAAAAAGATTTTCGCCTGAATTTTGAATATTCATTCAAGAAAATTATGAAAAAAACTTATATTCCAATATATTTTACCGATATTTTCTCCAATAAGGTTTTATGGATTTATATTCCAATTAAAAACAATGTTAGAAATTTGGGCAAACAGGTTATTGTTTATTCTGCAATAATTTACATAATTTTAGCTTTAATAATTATTGTTGCAATTTCCTCTTTTTTAAATAGGTTAATTGTAGAACCTGTAATAAAAATTGAGAAGTTTTTAGATACAATTTCCAAAAATCTTGATTCTGAAGAAAGAATTAACGTAATCAGAAAAGATGAAATTGGAGTTTTAATTGATAAAATAAATTATCTTCTTGATAGTTTAAAAACTTATAAAGAAAATTTAGACCTTGTAACTGAGAAACTAATAGAGGATATTCAAAAAAGAATGGAAGCTGAAAAAAGATTAAGAGAAGCGGAAAAAAGAATTAATAGATTAAAAAGAATGGAATCACTTGCTCTTTTAGCAGGTGGAGTTGCCCATGATTTAAATAACATTCTTACAGGAATTGTTAATTTTCCTGAAATTTTATTAAAAGATAACTCACTGTCAGAAAAAAATAGAAAAATTATTTTAAAGATAAAACAGGCAGGTAAAAGAGCGGTAGAAATTGTTTCAGATTTACTCACAATAACAAGAGGAATTAAAATTAAAGATGAAAAAGTAAATATTAATGAAGTTGTAAAAGAAGTTTGCGATTCCCCTGAAGTTTTAAATTTTTTAAAAGAAAAAAGAGAGATTACTTTGAAAAAAAATTTATATGAAAATTTATGGTTAATTAAGGGTTCAAAAATTCACCTTTATAAAGCGATTTTAAATCTTGTAATTAATGCAATTGAGGCTATTGAAAAAAGAGGAATTATTGAAATTTCAACTGAAAATATAACTTTAAATAAACCATTACAAAAGTTTATGGTTATACCAAAGGGAGATTATGTAAAAGTTAAAGTTTGCGATAATGGTAAAGGAATTCCTCAGGAAATAATTGAAAGAGTTTTTGAGCCTTTTTTCACAACAAAAAAAGATTCTAAAAAAAGCGGAACAGGATTAGGATTATTTATTGTTTGGAATACAGTTACTTCTCATAATGGTTATATAGATATTGAATCAAATCGTGAAGGCACAACTTTTACTCTTTATTTTCCTGCTCTAAAAACTGTTTAATTTCATGTAGAAGCTGAGCAGGTGATTTTAATGGAAATTTTATTTTTTCAATAATTTCAATAGCTTTAATCCTTTTTATGTCAACATCTTTTAATCTTTCAATTAAAATATTTTTATCTTCCAAAGGATAATTTAATCCCTTTATGTTTTTTAAAACAACATAAACCCAGGGAACTTCGCAGATTTGAGCAACCTTTTCACTTACTCCTCTACAAAATTCAGTTAGAACTTGAGATTCTTCTCCCTGCTTAATTAATTTATATGCAAGTTTTGCAAGGCCTCCTGCTGTATGGACTTTTAAATTTTTTTTCTCTTCTTCACCCAATTCATCAAAATCTTTTATCTTTTTTAAAGCACTCTCTTCATCAGCTCTTAAAATATTTCTAACTGTATTTTTAGTTAGACCAACTATCTGAGCAATTTCTTCTTCAGTTTTCATGTATTCTTCTTTTAAAACAACCACAAAACTTGCTCTTGCAAGAGAAGGAAGCCATGTTAATGTCCGGTATTCTGCAAGTTTTTTTAATCCACCAATTAAATCTATTTCTTTAAAAAAAACTCTTGTAACAATGTGTTCAAGTTCCTTATCTGGTTCATTTATCCCTGAAAGAGTTACAACCATTTTTCCCTCCTATTTTATCGGTTCTTTAATTTTTAACTCGGGTTCTATTAGTTTTAACCCGTAACTGAAAAAACCTAACCATTCTTTATGCCTAACGGCCTCGATTCTGCCATTTTTATCTAATTTATAACTTATTTTACGTGACGGTAAAATTATTTTATCGTCAGTAGAATAATAGCCAGATTCTTTTAAAATATCAAAAATTTCGTTAAAATTGTCACAATAAGATATTTTATTTTTGTTATTTTTATCCTTATATAGAACTACATATCTAGCTATTCCTTCGTTTATTTTTTCATATATAGTCATACTAGCTTTTGAATCTAGTATGACTTTAAGATTTTTATTGTTGTTCATTATTAAAGTTAGTTCATTAAATCCAAAAACTGAAGCCATATCTACCGCCGTTCCACCAATTTCAGAGTTTAAAAACTCTTCTGGGATGAGTTCGTGAGTTATATCTATTGAATTTTCAGGATAATAAAATAATCTTCTTCTATTCTCGTATTTAGTTGCATCTAATAAATAATAACTATCTGATTTA
>CAZQKL010000103.1:0-6677 GCA_964593895.1 uncultured bacterium | reverse complement strand
CTGACGAGGCGGAAGACCTGGCCTGCAAAAAATAAACTCCCGGGGGGTTGGAGGAATGCGAAAAAATAGATAATCATCTCTTATAACTTCCCCAACTTCCCATAAAATTTTCAAAAAGGAGGTTTAAAAAATGAAAAGAAGTATTATTTTCAGTGTAATTATTTTTAGTTTTTTTTCATTTGTTTTTTTCCCGAGTATAGGTTTTTCTGAAACTAATCAGGAAATTTTACAGCAGATTAAAATCTTGCAGAAAAAATTAATGGAACTTGAAAAGAAAGTTGAAGCCCAGCAAAAGTCTATTGAAGAAACCAAAAAGGTTCAAGAAGAAATTAAACAAGCTTCTGAAATGTTAAAAACAATTAAAGAGCATGTTTCAATTAGTGGAGTTATTGAGGTTGAGGCAAATAATACCAACAAAAAAAGGAAAAGTGCAAGGGACACAGAAGATTCAGACATTACTCTTGCTACCGCAGAAGTTGATGTAAATGCTAAACTAAATGATTATGCTTCTGGGAAAATAGTCCTTCTATGGGAAGAAGATGAGACAGAACCTGTTGATGTAGATGAAGGTTATATAATGCTTGGAAATACAGACAAATTTCCTCTTTATTTAAAAGCTGGAAGAATGTATGTGCCTTTTGGGAATTTTGAAACAAATTTTATTTCAGATCCATTAACCCTTGAACTTGGAGAAATTCAAGAAAGTGCTGTTTTAGCAGGATTTTATTATAAAGGGATTGATTTTTCTGTTTACGCTTTTAATCCTGATATTGATGAAGCTGGTGATAATGATGATAGAATTAGGAGCTGGGGTGCAACATTAACACTTGAATTTGGTCCATACAGTCCAGGAGAACCAGGTAGTGAGGCTCACCAGGAGTATAACAACCATATTTTGAGAATTCTTCCAGAAGGTGCTTCATTAACTATGCAGTTCTCTTATCTTAATAATATTGCAGATACAGATGATTTTAAAGACTATATGAGTGATAATGGATGGAATAAAGTTAAAGATTATGTGAGCGGTTTTCACGCTTTTCTAATGGCTGAATTTAAAGGATTTAATTTTATTTCAGAGTATGTTACCGCTCTTTCAAAATTTAAAAAAAGTGATTTTGGAGGTATTGGAAGAAGATTTCAGCCTAAAACATGGAATTTTGAGTTAGGTTATACCTTCCCTTACTGGAAAAATAAAGAATTAACAGTTGCGGTTAAGTATGAAGGAAGTGATGAGGCAGCGTTTATTGACCCAGAACTTTTCATGGAAAAGCAGTATGGGATTTCCTTTTCTTTTAACTTAATGAACAATGAAAAGTGGGGCACAACAGTTGATTTAAACATTGAATACTTACATGGTGAAGCTGATGATTCAATTGTAAAATTATTGGGAGAAAATATTGACAAAAAAGATTCAGTGACAACTCAACTTCATGTTGAATTTTAGAAAAAATTAATATACAGGAGGGAAAAAATGAAAAAGTTTTTTGCAATTTTAATTTTAGGAGTTTTTTTTATGACACAGAGTTTACTTGCAATGGAAAAACATCATAAAGAGAAAAATAAAGTTGCAATTGTTGTTGCAGCATTTGGAACAACTTATCCATCTGGATTAAGCCAAATTTTAAATGTCTACAATACAATTAAAAAATCTTTTCCTCATACAAAAGTTACAATTACTTTTACATCAAACATTATAAGACATATATGGAAAAAAAGACAGAAAAATGAAAAAGAATGGCTTGAAAAAGGAGTGCCAAGAGAAGTTATCCATGTAAAAAATTTAATTGCAGTAGTGGGAGACCTTGTTGAAGATGGTTATAAAACAATAATTATTCAACCTTTGCATGTAACTTATGGAGAGGAATATTTTGATGTTTTAAGCTACGCTCATGCTTTGGGAAGCATAAAGACAATTAAAGAAAAATGGCAACCAATTCATAAAATTGTAGTTGGAAGGCCATTACTTGGAACATTTGGTCCAAAATACGATTATCATAAAGATATTGAAATAGCAGTCAAAGCATTAAAAGATGATGTTGAGCTTGCTAAAAAGAAAAATGCTTGCCTTGTATATATGGGTCATGGAAATGAATTTTTCTCCACAGGATTATATGCAGAAACTCAGAAAGTTTTTAGAAAATTGTATCCAGATGTTAAAACCTATATAGGAACTGTTGAAGGATATCCAAGTTTAGACGATGTAGTTAAAGCACTTTCTCATTGCAATAAAAAGAATATTGTTTTAAAGCCTTTTATGGTTGTTGCAGGTGACCATGCTCATAATGATATGGCAGGTCCAGATAAAGATTCATGGAAAAATGTTATTGAAGCAAAAGGTTTTAAAGTATATCCAGTTCTGGAAGGGCTTGGAGCTAAAAAAAAGATAGCAGAGATTTATGTTCAGCATATAAAAGATGTCGCAAGAGACAATGGAATTGTTCTGAAATAAATTTAAGCCCCTTTTGGGGCTTAATTTTTTTTGGAGAGTGAAAAATGACACAAAATTTAGGAAAATTTTTCGGAGTTGGAGTTGGACCAGGAGACCCAGAACTTTTAACTTTAAAAGCAGTTAAAATTATAAAAAATTCAGATGTTATTTATGTTCCAACAAAATCAACTATAGATAAAAGTTTTGCCCTTTCAATTATTAAAGATTATATATTGAATTCAGAAATAAAACCAGCTGTATTTCCAATGAGCTATAATGAGAAAATTTTAGCTGAACACAGGGAAAAGATAGTAAATTCAATAATTGGAGACCTAAAGGAGAAAAAGATTGTAACATTTATCACAATTGGAGACCCTATGCTTTACAGCACTTATGCGTATATTCTTGAACTTATAAAAGAAAAAATGCCAGAAATTCCAGTTGAAACTATTCCTGGTATATCATCAATTAATATTTTATCAGCTAAATCAAATATTCCATTAGCAGAAGAAGATGAAAAAATTGCAATTTATCCTCTTACCCATTTTAATGAAGATGAATTTAAAAAAATCTATGAAAATTCAGACACAATAATTTTAATGAAATTTCCAAAAGAAAGTAAAGAAATTATTGAAAAAATAAAAGATTTTAAGTTTAAAAAGATAGTTTACATGAAAAATATTTGCAAAGATGGAGAAGTTTTAAGGTATGACCTTGATGAAAAAGAACTTTTCTTAAATGTTAAGAAGTATTTTACCATAGTTTTACTGAAAAAATAGATGCTAAAAAAGATAATAATTGTTTCAATTTTTTCAATTATTACTATTTCATTAGGAATAATTTTCGGCTCAGTGAATTTAACATTTCATAATTATAAAATTCTTATCGGTTTAAGAATTTCAAGAGTTTTTCTTGCTTTTCTAATAGGTGGAATGCTTGGGTTAAGTGGAGCTCTTTTGCAATTATTGTTGAGAAATCCACTTGCAGATGGTTTTACAACTGGAATAGCTTCAAGTTCAGCACTTGGAGCTGTAATTGGCATTGCTTTTGGCTTAAATTATAATGTTCTGCCTTTTTTTTCAATTTTTTTTGGTATTGCTGGGTTATTTTTTGTTTATTTTATAGCCCAGAGAAGTGAAAACAATTCAAATGTTACTTTGATTTTAGCTGGGATAGTTTTAAATATTATATGCTCTGCAATTATCAGTTTCATAAAATACTACTTTGATGAATCAATTGGAGCAATAGTTTTCTGGTTAATGGGTGGAATTGGATATTTTGATAAGATAAAACTTTTTTTATGTTTTTTTGTGCTTTTTATAGCATTTTTATATTCAGTTTTAAATTATTTGAAATTGAACATAATGAGCTTTGATGACATTTCTTCTTTTAATCTTGGTATAAATCCAAAAAAAATAAGATTAATTTTTTTTGTTATATCAGCTTTACTTGTAAGTGTTGCAGTAAGTTTTTCTGGAATTATTGGATTTGTAGGGCTTATTGTTCCTCACATTGCAAGAGGTTTTTTTGGTGCAGATATGAAGTATAATTTAACATTTTCAACTTTTTTTGGCGCAAACTTGCTTGTTCTATCTGACCTTTTAAGCAGAATTATAATTCCATCTGGAGCAGAACTTCCAGTTGGAATTATAACCTCAATTATTGGTGGAATTTTTTTTCTGTATTTAATGATTTTTGGAAAAAAGAAATTATGGCATGATTGAAATTAAAAATTTAAAATTCTGTCTTGAAAAATTTAAATTAGAGATTGATTTTTTGAAGATTGAGAAAAATCAAAAGGTTGCTGTTTTGGGGGAAAATGGCTCTGGTAAAACCACTTTTTTAAATCTATTATCTGGATTTTATAAGACTGAGAAAAGTATAAAAATTTTAGATAAATTTATTGAGGATATAAATTTTCATGAAAGGGCAAAGTTAATTTCATATTTACCACAGTTTCCAGATATTTTATTCAATTTTTCAGTTTTTGAAACTGTTCTTTTTGGAAGATATCCTCATTTGAAGGGTTTCAGTTATTCAAAGGAGGATTTTGAAAAAACAGAAAGAATTTTAGAAAAATTTTCCCTTGAAAAATTTAAACATAAGTCATTTGCAAAATTATCAGGTGGAGAAAAGAAAAGAGTAATGCTTGCAAGAGCTTTAAATCAGGAGAGTGAAATTTTACTTTTTGATGAACCATTTGCAAATCTTGATATTAAACATTCTGTTGAATTTCTGAAAATCTTAAAAGATATAAAAAAAACAGTAATATGCTCAATTCATGATATAAATTTAGCAGTAAATGGATTTAAAAGATTTATTTTTTTTAAAAAAGGGAAGATAATTTACGATATTGAGAAGGAGGAATTAAATGAAAAAATTTTATTTGAAGTATTTGAAGTTAATTTTATCCGTTCTGGGAATTTTTTTAATTTTTCAATTTAATCTTTATTCTTCACAAAGAGTTGTTTTATTATCTCCAGCAGTTGGAGATATTTTTATAAAACTTGGGTTAAAAGATGTTGTGGTTGGTGTAACAAAACATATGAAAGGATTTCCTAAGGCTAAAAAAGTTGGTTCTCACCTACATCCAAATATTGAAATAATTAAGTCCTTACATCCTGATTACTTAATAATTTCCTCATATAGATTTTTTCCAAAAAAATTTTCAAGACTTATAGATGCAAAAATTATTGTTTATAATCCAAAAACCTTAGATGGAATTTTAAAAAGCATTGAAAAAATAGGAATTGTTTTTCACAAAGAAAAGGAAAGCAGGGATTTATGCAAAAAATTAAAAAAAATGTTAAAAAAAATAAAAAAGTTAAAGAAAAAACCAAAGGTTATTTACGAAGTTATGGAAAATCCATACATTGTTGCTGGTAAAAAGAGTATTATAAATGATATAATTGAAAAAGCTGGTGGGATAAATGTGATAAATGTTGATAAATCTCATGTGAAATTCTCTGAAATACTTGTTAGGTTCTTAAATCCAGAGTTTTACATATATCAGATAGGACCAATGAATAAAAATCCAGTTTATCCATTAAAAAGAAAAGTATTTAAAGGATGCAAATTTCATGTTATAAAAGTTAAAGAAGAAAAATTTGCAAGAGCAAATACTCAATCATTTGAAAATGTTTTGTATTTAAACAAAATTTTCAGTTTGTATACAAAATAAAATTAGTTGACTGGCTAATTATTTTGTGATATTTTGTGCAAGCTTTAATGAAAAAGGATAATATTTTTTATAAATTACTTTTTTTATCAACTTTAGGTCTTGAAATGGGAATTTGTGTGGGAGTTGGTGTGTATGGAGGGATATGGCTTGATAGAAAATTTAATACATCTCCATATTTAACAATTTTTGGAATAATTGTTGGATTTGGTGCTGCGATAAAAAGCTTTATGAGGATGTTTAAAAAATTGAAAAAAGAATTTTCTGATGAACATTAGTTTAAGTATTATTTCAGATTTATATAAAAAAACTGCGATTGTTATTTTAATTTTTTCATTTTTATCATTTATAATTTTAAAATTTTTTTTAAACTTTTTTTATTCAATAAGCTTTTCAATAGGTTGTTTTATCCTTTTTTTAAATGTTTTAGGTATCTTTCTTATTTCATGTTTTGCAAAGGGTAAGGAAAACAATATTGGAAAGGAAAAAATAATTTTTTCAACTATACTATTTTTTGGAAAGCTTTTTTTAATTATTGCAATAATTTTTTTATTATTAAAATTTCATCTTGTTGATAGTAAATATTTTCTTGGAGGATTATCACTTGGATTTGCTATTTTTTTTATTTCAAATTTAATATTTTTGCCAATAAAAATATATAAACAGGAGAATTGATGCCTCTTGCAGAAAAGATTGAGAAAAAATATACATACAAAGATTATTTAACATGGAATGATGATGAAAGGTGGGAAATTATTAATGGGAAAGTTTATTCAATGACCCCAGCTCCTAAGATTAAACATCAGATTATTTCAAGAAATTTTGTATGGAAATTTGGTGAACAGAAAAATAAATTAAAAAATTGCCAATTATTTGAAGCTCCAACAGATGTTGTTTTTGATGATGAAAATGTTGTGCAACCTGATATTTTAATTGTTTGTGATAAAAATAAAATTACAGAAAATTGCATTAAAGGTGCTCCAGATTTAATTATAGAGATAGTCTCAGAGAATACAGAACTTAAAGATAAAAGGGAAAAATTTTTATTGTATGAAAAGTTTGGAGTAAAAG
>CAZQKL010000102.1:0-6867 GCA_964593895.1 uncultured bacterium | reverse complement strand
GACCTTCCAATGGGATTTCATGAAATTACAAAATATGTAATTGAACCGGGCGTTCATCAGCCATCAAGTCAATGCGAAGTGATAATTAATAAAAAAGCATGGGACAAACTTCCAGATGACCTTAAAGCAATTGTTCAAATTTGCGCAATGGAAACTCAACTATGGAGTGAAGCTTGGATGGAAAATCTAAATGCCAAAGCTGTTAATATTTTAGCAAAAAAGGTTCAATTTGTAAGAATGGATAAAGATACAATTTTAAAATTTGCAAAAACCACACATGAATATCTTGAAGAATTAAAAAAGAAATATCCAGATGTTAAAAAGGTATTGGAATCTCAGGAGAGATTTAGAAAAGAATTTGCAAAATGGAGAGAGATGAGAGGTGGACTTGCTCCATGGCCATATGAAATTTATATAAAAGGAAGGATTTATCAATAATAAACATGCCCGGCAATTGCCGGGCAATTTTTTTTGAGGTAGAAAAAAATGAAAAATTTTTTAAAAAAATTTGTAAAATTTGCAGATAAATTGAATCTTGTTGTTGGAGTTTGGGCGTCATACATTGTGCTTGTTTTAACTTTTGTTGTTGTATATGAAGTAATTAGAAGAAAAGTTTTTAATTCTCCAACTTCATGGGCTTTTGAATTCAGCACATTTCTTTATGGTGGAATGTTTATTCTCGGTGCAGGATACACTCACTATTATGATATGCATGTTTCAATTGATGTTTTAGAGGAAAGATTTCCAGAAAAAGTAAGAATTTGGCTGAGAATTATAACCTTTTTTATTTTTTTCTTACCATTTATGCTTGGAATTTTTTACGCATCATTAACTTATACATTAGATTCTTGGATGACCCATGAGCACAGTATGAGTGCTTGGGCACCTCCAATTTATATTTATAAAACTGTAATGCCTGTGGGTTTTTTCCTTCTTTTAATTGAAGGGATTTCCAAGTGCATTAAAGATTTTTTTAAGCTCAAAGGAGAAGAGTTATGAGTGCTGAAACTCTAACTATTTTAATGTTTGTTATATTATTAATTTTAATTTTTTTAGGCCATCCTTTAGCTTTTACCCTTGGAGCTATTGCAACAGTTTTTGGTTTAATTGGTTGGGGTGGTGATTATAATCTTGTAATGAACCTTTTTATAAATAAAATTTATGGAATTATAACTAACTATGTTCTTGTTGCAATTCCACTTTTTATCTTTATGGCTCAAGTTTTAGATGCTTCAGGAATAGCAGAAAAATTATTTAAGGCAATGTATGTAATTGTTGGGTGGATCCCTGGAGGACTTGCAATTGCAACAATTTTAGCATGCACTATTTTTGCATCATCAACAGGAATTGTTGGTGCTGTTGAAGTTGCAATGGGACTTTTAGCTGGTCCAGCTTTACTTAAAAGAGGATATTCACCCCAACTTGTTGCAGGAGCAATTTGCGGTGGAGGAACATTGGGAATCTTAATTCCTCCAAGCATTATGCTTGTTGTATATGGAGGGTTGCAAGGATTATCTGTTGGTCAATTATTTGCTGGAGCAATATTTCCAGGCTTAATTCTTGCAGGTTCTTATGTTTTATATATTTTTGTGAGATGTCTTATAAATCCTAAAATGGGGCCTCCTATTTCTAAAGAAGAAAGGATGAAATACACTTTTAAAGAAAAATTAAAATTAACAGTTGAATCATTAATTCCTCCAATGGTTTTAATTATTTTAGTTCTTGGAAGTATAGTTGCAGGAGTGGCAACTCCTACTGAAGCTGCAGGAATGGGCTCAATTGGTTCTATTTTACTTGCACTTGCATATAGAAAACTATCCTGGAATGTTTTAAAGGAATCTGCAATAAAAACCTTGAAAACAACTTGTATGGTTATGGTTTTATTTATTGGAGGGAATTGCTTTAGTTCAGTATTTATGGGACTTGGGGGAGGAGATACTTTAGCAAGTTTACTTCTTGGAATTTCTCAAAATAAGTATGTAATCCTTGCAATCATGCAATTTACCCTTTTTATTTTAGGGATGTTCATTGATTGGCTCGGCATTCTTCTTATATGTGTTCCTGTTTTTTCTCCAGTTGCTGCTCAACTTGGATTTGACCCTTTATGGTATGCAACTTTAATATGCGTTAATTTGCAGATGTCATTTTTAACTCCTCCTTTTGGATATTCTTTATTCTATCTTAAAGGCATAAATCTTGAGGGATTAAAAATGGCAGATATTTATAAAGGGGTAGTTCCATTTGTTATTTTACAAGCTTCAACTGTTGTTGCTTGTATAATTTGGCCAAAAATAATCCTTTATCTGCCACATCTATTTTTTGCAAGAAGATAAAATGGAGGTAGTATGAAGTTAAATTCAGAAATTATTGAAAAATTTTACAATATTCTTGGTAAGGAAAATGTATTTACAGATAGAGAAACTTTAAAACATTTTGATTACGACGCAACAGAAAGACACTTTTTACCTGATATTGTAATAACTCCAGAAAACAGTAAACAAATTTCTGAAGTGATGAAAATCTGTTATGAAAATGAAATTTATGTAACCCCACAGGGAGGAAAAACTGGCCTTAGTGGAGGTTGTCTTCCTGTAAAGGGTGGAGTTGTGATTTCATTTAAAAAGATGAATAAAATTATTGAAATTGATGATAAAAATCTAACAGCAATAATAGAGCCTGGAGTAATTTCAGCTGATTTTCAGAAAGCAGTAAAAGAAAAGGGGCTATTTTTCCCACCTGACCCTTCAAGCACAGTGGAAAGCACCATTGGAGGTAATGTTGCTGAAAATGCTGGATATACGAGGGCAGTAAAGTATGGAGTAACAAAAGACTATATCTTAGGGCTTGAAGCAGTTTTACCAAATGGAAAGATTGTAAAATTTGGTGGGAAAAATATAAAGGATGTTACAGGATATGATGTTATAAGACTTCTTGTTGGTTCAGAGGGAACTCTCGCAATTATTACAAAAATAATTGTTAAGCTCTTACCATTACCAGAGTATAGAAAAACATTAATTGGATATTTTGACAACATGAAAGTTGCTGCAGATTTTGTCGCTAATATATTTCAACATAGAATAATTCCCACAGCAATAGAATTTATGGATAAAATTACAATGAATGCAGTTGAAAATTATTTAAATATTAAATTGCCTGAAGCTGAAACAATGATTCTTGTTGAAGTTGATGGAAACAAAGCATCGTGCGAGGAGGATGCAGAAAAAATTTTTTCTCTTTATAAAAAATTTGGAGCAAAAGATGTAAAAGTTGCTAAAGATGAAAAAGAAGCAGATAGATTTTGGACAATAAGAAGAGAAGCTTTGCCTTCACTTAAAGCAAAAGGATTAGACCAGCTTGAAGCAGATATAGTTGTTCCAAGATATTTTTTGCCAGATTTTGTTGAAAAAATTCATAAATTAGCTGAAAATCAACCAATTGAAGTTGCTACCTACGGTCATGCTGGTGATGGAAATTTGCATGTAACAATAATGTATCATAAAAGTTCATTTGATGAACTTGTTTCTGCCAATGAACTTTTAAAAAAATATTATATTGAAGCTGTAAAATTAGGTG
Organism: uncultured bacterium; assembly: GCA_964593895.1. Taxonomy (GTDB): domain Bacteria; phylum DYJV01; class DYJV01; order DYJV01; family JALVYZ01; genus CAZQKL01. The sequence continues at coordinate 3,294 of CAZQKL010000102.1, read as the reverse complement.
GTTCAATTTCTGGTGAACATGGGATTGGAATAACCGCAGCACCATATTTAAATATTCAACTTGGTGAAAATGAAATTGAATTATTAAAAAAGATAAAGAAAGCTTTTGATGAAAAAGGAATTTTAAATCCTGGAAAAATCTTTGACTATGAGGAGTAGAATATGAAAGTTACATTAAAATATGGATATGAGGGACTTGAAATTGATATTCCTGTAACAGAAAATTTTAAGGGAGTTATTTATCCTGAAGAGCCTGAAGTTATAAAAAATCTGCAAGAAGAACTTATAAAAGCATTAAAAAATCCTATTAATTCTAAACCGTTATATGAAATAGCAAAAGGGAAAAAAGATGCAGTAATTTTAATAAGTGATAAAACAAGGCCTGTCCCAAATAGAATAATTTTACCACCTATTTTAAAAACTATTGAAAATGCAGGGATAAAAAGGGAGAATATATTAATTTTAATTGCAACAGGAATTCATAGACCTAATCTTGGAGAAGAATTAATTTCTCTTGTTGGCGAAGAAATTGCAAATAATTACAAAATACTTAATCATTATTCAAAAAAAGATGAGGATATGGAATTTGTTGGATATATTGATAATAATGTTCCAGTATACATAAATAAAAATTATCTTCAAAAAGAGTTAAAAATTTTAACTGGATTTATTGAGCCTCATTTATGGGCAGGCTATTCTGGAGGAAGAAAATCAATTTTGCCTGGAATATCTTCAATTAAAACTGTTGAATACATGCATTCACCAGAAATGGTTGCTCATCCAAAAACAACATATGGTATTTTAGAGGGAAACCCTTTTCATGAAGCAGGTATAAAAATTATGAAACTTGCAGGTGCTGATTTTATTTTAAATGTTACTCTAAATACAAAAAAAGAAATAACTGGAATTTTTGCAGGAGACCCGGTTAAAGCACACATTGAAGGATGCAAATTTTTAGAAAAATTTTGTGTAAAAGAATTAGATGAACCATTAGATTTTGCAGTAACAACAAATTCAGGAGCACCACTTGACTGTAATCTTTATCAAACAGTAAAAGGGATGAGTGCTGTTAAACCTGTTTTAAAAGAAAATGCCCCAATAATAATTGCTTCTAAATGTTTTGAAGGAATTGGGTCAAATGAATTTATTGAGGTAATGGAAAAGGTTGATACTCCTGAAAATTTTTTAAATAGAATAATGAAAAAGGAATTTTTTATTCCAGACCAATGGTGTGCTCAAGAAATTTATCAAATTATTATAAAACATCCAACATATATTTATACTGATGGAGTGCCAGAAGAAAAATTAAAAAAATATCATTTTAAGCCAATTAAAAATATAGAACAAACAATAAAGGAATTTTTAGAGAAATTTGGACAAAAAGCAAGATGGGTTGTTGTTCCTGATGGTCCAATGGTTATCTTAAGATTAAAATAGCCCCTCTTTTGTGAAACTTTTAATTTTTTAAATTTTTCTTGACAAATCATTTTTAATTAAATAATGTGGCTTAGCTAAAATATTAAAATAATTGAATTTTTTAAGTTGTATGTCTTTAAAATAAAACATTGTTTATGGTTGAAATACTTATTAATCGGAAAAAACAGAAATTATCCTATTGTAATTTTAGAAAGATTTTTTACAAAATAAAAAAAGGAGGTTATCATGTCAAAATTACCACCAAGAGAAGTTCCTTCTGATCTTGAAATTGCCCAAGAACACAGAAAATCTGGTAAAATGAAAAAAATAATGGACCTTGCTCTTGAAGTTGGTTTTAAAGAAGATGAAGTTGAACTTTATGGACCTTACAAAGCAAAAATTGATTACAAAAAAGTTCTTGACAGATTAAAAGATGAACCTGAAGGAAAACTTATTGATGTTACAGCAATTACTCCTACTCCTCTTGGAGAAGGTAAAACTGTTACATCAATTGGAATGACAGAAGCTTTAAATTATTACTTAAGAGAAGTTAAAGGTGAAAAGGGAGAAAGAAGAAGATGTTTTGTATGTTTAAGAGAGCCTTCAATGGGGCCAGTTTTTGGAATTAAAGGTGGTGCTGCAGGTGGAGGATATGCTCAAGTAGTTCCAATGGAAGACTTAAATTTACATTTTACTGGAGATATTCATGCTGTTTCAATTGCACATAATTTATGTGCAGCATATCTTGACAATAGAATAAGACTCAATGAACTTGATATTGACATTTTCAACATACCTTGGAGAAGGGTTGTTGATGTTAATGACAGATCTTTGAGAAATATTGTTATTGGACTTGGTGGAAAACAGGATGGAGTTCCAAGAGAAAGTGGATTTGATATTTCAGTTGCATCAGAAGTTATGGCAATTTTAGCATTAGCAACTGATTTAAAAGATTTAAGGGAAAGAATTGGAAGAATAATTGTTGCTTACAATAGAAAAGGTGAACCTATTACTGCTGAAGATATTGGTGTTGCAGGTGCAATGACAGTATTGTTAAAAGATGCATTAAAACCAAATTTAATCCAAACACTTGAAGGAAATCCTGCATTTATTCATGCTGGTCCTTTTGCAAATATTGCTCATGGTAACAGTTCAATTATTGCAGATAAAGTTGCTGTAAAAATGGCAGATTATGTAATTACAGAAAGTGGATTTGCAGCTGACCTTGGAATGGAAAAATTTATGGATATAAAATGTAGATATTCTGGAATTATTCCAAGATGTGTAATTTTAACATGCACTGTTAGAGCATTAACTATGCATGGATTTCCAAATGAAAAACTCATAGGGTTAAATGCTCAGCAACTTGTTAAATTAATTAAAGAAGAGGGAGATTTAAAAACACTTGAAAAAGGATGTGCTAATCTTGCAAAACATATTGAAAATGCAAGATACTTTGGAGTTCCTGTAGTTGTTACAATAAATAGATTTAAAGATGATACTGATGAACAACATGAAATTATTAGAAAAGTTGCTTTAGAAGCTGGTGCTCATGCATGCTTCCCAATTGAAGTTTGGATGCATGGTGGTAAAGGTGGAGTTGAAGCAGCAGAAGCAGTAATTGATGCAGCAGACAATTTTGACCCTAAAAATTTCAAATTCTTATATGAACTTGACTGGCCAATTAAAAAGAAAATTGAAACAATTGCAACTAAAATGTATAATGCTGATGGAGTTGATTATTCTCCTCTTGCTGAAGAAAAAATTGAATTATACACAAAACAGGGACTTGATAAGTTACCAATTTGTATGGCAAAAACTCATCTATCAATAAGCCATGAGCCAACATGGAAAGGTGTTCCATCAGGATACAGATTGC
>CAZQKL010000101.1:0-6900 GCA_964593895.1 uncultured bacterium | reverse complement strand
CAATTATTGCAGAATATTTTAGAATCATTTAAAGAAACTTTTAATGAAAGTTTAACAAACTTTGAAAAAGCAATAAAAGAAAGAAATTTTGATATAATTTATAAAACTGCACACACATTAAAAGGTGCTTCTGCAAATATAGGTTTTAATGAAATTTCATCTATTTGTATAAGCATTGAAAATTTTGTAAAAAATAAAGAAATAGAATCAATAATTTTAAAATTTGAAGATTTAAAAAATATTTATAAAAATCTTCATTGACTTTAGGTAAAAATGTTTAAATTTACTTTTTATGGTTTTCCATTTGAAGTATAGGATAAAATTATTTCATCTGAAAATTTTTTTTGAAGTTCTTCTTTTAATTTTAAAAAATTTTGTTCATTTTCAATTTCAACAAAAAGCTCACCTCTTTCATTTATTACAAATTTTCCAAATCTATTTACAACTTCAATAACTTCCTCAGGGTCAACTGTTACCCACCCTTTCATTCTTCTAACAAGCTCCTCTCCTTTAAATTTTCTCTCAATTACCACTTCAACATCTCTATATTTTGCTTCCCAGGTTATTAAACATGGTGATAAAATTTTTGGACATACTGGGTCATGCATTGCAGAACATTTAAACCAGAGCTTAGCTTTCATCTCTAACCTCTAATGAAAGAAAATGATGAATTAAACCTTCCTCTTTTGCTATTATTTTAGCATTCTTTGACAATTCAGAATAAGCATTTTGGGGAATATAGACAATACTTGATTTTTTCACAAAATCATCAACACTTAATGGAGAGAAAAATTTTGCGGTTCCACCTGTTGGTAACACATGATTTGTGCCTGCAACATAATCTCCAATAGGTTCAGGTGAGTATTTTCCAAGAAAAATTGCCCCTGCATTTTTTATTTTTCCTAAAAGAGAAAATGGTTCACTTGTTAAAATTTCAAGGTGTTCAGGTGCAATCTCATTTGCAATTTCAACTGCTTCATTTAAATCCTCAACAACAATTATTGCTGAATAATTTTTAATTGATTTTTCAAGTATCTCTTTTCTTTGAGATTTTTCAACTTCAATATCAACAATTTCTTTTACTTCTCTGGCAAAATTATTATTATCTGTTATTAAAATAGCTGATGCAAGTTCATCATGTTCAGCTTGCGAAAGTAAATCATTTGCAACAAATTTTGGTTCAACAGAACCATCTGAAATTATTAAAATTTCACTTGGCCCTGCAAACATATCAATATCAATTATTCCAAATAAAATCTTTTTTGCCATTGCAACATAAATATTTCCAGGTCCAACAATTTTATTAACCTTTGGAATCCAATTTGTGCCAAAAGCAAATGCAGAGATACTCTGAGCTCCTCCTATTTTAAATACTTTTTCAACTCCTGAGATATAAGCAGAAGCAAGCACTGGCATGGCTTTTTCAAATTCAAAAACAGGACAGGCAACATAAATCTCTTTTACTCCAGCTACTTTTGCAACAACAGCTGTCATTAAAAGAGTTGAAGGGTATAAAGCTTTTCCACCAGGAACATAAATTCCAACTTTTTCAATTGGAGTAATCTTTTGACCAAGTATTATTCCATTTTTTTCAGTTGTAAACCAGCCATATTTTTTCTGCTTTTCATGATAATTTCTTATCCTTTCAGCTGAAAAATTTAAAACATCTTTTAATTCTTTTGAAATGCTCTTATAAGCCCTTTCAAAATCATTTTTATCAAAAAAGTAATTATTTTCATTTAATTTAAATCCATCAAATTTTTCTGTGTATTCAATAACTGCTCTATCCTTTTCATTTTTCACTCTATCAATTATCTCAAAAACAGGTTTATAATATTTTTCAAATTCAATCTCTCCTCTTTTTTTCAATTTTTCAAGAAATTCTTTATTTTTTGAGCTTATAATTTTCATAATTTACTCCGATAAAAACATAATTTTTAAGTGATTTTTTGTTAAAATAAAATTGTAAATTTTATCTGTAATTTCGTTAATTATTGAAAACTTCTGCGAAGGATAAACTATTTCAGGTTCACCTTTGATTTTACATACCTTTTTTAAATATTGAACTACATCATCAAAATTACCCAACCTATCAATTAATTTATAATTTAAAGCTTGAACTCCTGTAAAAACTCTTCCATCAGCAATTTTTTTTAACTTTTCAACAGGAATATTTCTTGCTTTTGCAACATCAGAGAGAAATTGATTATAAATGTTCATAATTAAATTTTTTAAATATTGTTTTTCTTCATCAGTCATTTCTCGTGCAGGGTTTCCAATATCTTTGAATTTTCCACTTTTAATTGTAATGCTTTTAATACCAATTTTTCCAAGTAATTCCTGAATATTTGTAAATTCTGCAATTACTCCAATGCTTCCTGTAATGCTTCCAGGATTAGCAAAAATTTTATTACATGCACTTGCAATATAGTAAGCTCCTGATGCACCAACAGATTTTATATATGCTATAATCGGTTTTTTAGATCTTAATTTTAAAATTTCTCTGTAAATTTCCTGACTTGGAACTACCGCTCCTCCTGGTGAATTTATTGAAATAATAATTCCTTTAATTTTATCATTTTTTACAAAATCTTTTAAATTTTTGATAAAATTATCACTTCTTCTAATAACTCCTGTTAATTTTATTACTCCAATTAATTCTTTTTTTGAACTAATTGAAAATTCTCTTTTTGAGAAATGGGTTATAAAAAAAATTATTGCAGAAATTATTAAAATTAAAACCAAAATTGTAAAAATTATTGAAAAAAATTGTGAAATCATCCATTTTAAAATTCTCATAACTCCTCCTTAAATTCCATGATATAAAAAGTAAAATGTTATAAAATAACCTAAAATTACAATTATTGAATCTATGCCTAATCTGAAAATTCTTTTTTTGCTTTCTGCAATCATTCCTGTGAGATATATACAGGTTAGCAAAACTAAAATAATTCCAAGAATTACATTTATATGAGAAGCTGAAAGATAAATTGACTTATTCCCGTGAAAATAGAAAAAATCACTAAATCCAATTATTGACAGATTAAAAAAATTGCTTCCAAGGATATTTCCTACTGCCATTGCAACAGAACCTAATTTTATAGAACTTATTGAAACTACAATTTCAGGTAAACTTGTAGTAACTGCAAGAAAAATACTTCCAACAAATGAACTTCCAAGTCCTGTAATTTTTGAAATTTCATCACAAGTATAAGTAATGGTTATTCCAGCAATAACAATTAAAATAGCATTTAAACAAAACAAAAGGATGATTCTATTTTTATTGAAACTTTTTACATTTTCAATAACCACTTTATTCTTATTTCTTCTTTCATTTAAATATAGCAGATAAGTTCCTGAAAAATAAGTAAGTAAAATTAAAATTGTGAAAATACTAACATGATGAAAAAAGATGAAATCTCTTTTTAAAGCTATACCAAATATTCCAATGGATGCAATTATTATACTGAAAATACCTGTTAAAAAATTATTTCTGTTAAATTTTCTAAAATCTTTTTCAGATATAAAAAAGTCACAAATAGATAAAACCGCCAGATTTAAAAGGTTGCTTCCATAAATATTTCCCCATGCAAGGTCAACATTTTTTACTAAAGATACAGAGGAAATTGTGGTTACAAGTTCAGGTAAAGAAGTTATTGCTCCTAAAAGGATAACTCCAATAAAACCTCTTCCAATTCCTGTAACTTCAGCTATTTTATCGCCATATTTTGATAATTTTACACCAGCAAATAGAATTACTGCAACTGAAACAAAAAATTTAACCCAGACCATTAACCTAATTTTATAATCTCACCAAGCTTCACTTTTGGCTCATCTTCGCCTTTAAATTTCTCATATTCCTTTTCTTCTTCCATTTTCAGATATTCTTTTATGCTCAATGAAATTTTTCTCTTCTCAATATCAATCTCTTTTAATATTGCTTTAGCTTCTTCCTGTTCTTTTAAAGCTTCTCGTGCGTCTCTTAATCTTTCATCTGGTGAAATCTCACTTACATGAACAAAGCCATTTAGTTCATTTCCTACATCAATGAATGCTCCAAATTGTTCAACTTTTACAACCTTTCCGCTGATGACATCTCCAATTTTATGATTTTTTGCAAATAATTTTAATGGGTCTTCAAAACAAGCTTTTATACTTAAATTAAATTTTTTATTTTCAGGGTCTATCTCAATTACTATGGCTTCAATTTCATCTCCTTTTTTAAATAATTCTTTTAAATTTTTAACTTTTTTAGTCCATGAAATCTCATCTTTATGCACAAAAGCATCTTCATCTTCTCCAACATCTACAAATAAACCAAATGGAGTTATTGATTTAATTTTACCTTTTATCTTATCTCCAACTTTATATTTTTTTGAAATTACTTCCCATGGAGTTGGTAAAACAGCTTTTAGGCTCAATGCTATTTTTCTATTTTCATAATCAATATCTTTTATCATAACCTCAACAACTTCTCCCTTTTTCACTATATCTGAAGGTTTTATCTTCTTTCTTGTCCAGCTCATTTCACTTATATGAAGTAATCCTTCAACTCCTGGCTCAATCTCAATAAAAGCACCAAAATCTGTTATATTTGTAACTTTTCCTTTAACTCTATCTCCTGGTGAATAACTATCTTTAACTTTTTCCCATGGGTCAGGAGTAAGATGTTTTACACTTACTATAAATTTTAAATTCTCTTTATCTGCTTCAATAATTTTAAATCTTATATTATCACCTCTTCTTAAAAAATTTTTCGGAGAAACTGTTCTACCCCATTTTAAATTTCCTGCTGGCAAAAAACCTCTTAAACCTGCTCCAATATCTACCACCGCTCCATTTTCTTGAATTTGCAATACTTTTCCTTCCCATTCAACTCCCTCAGAAATTCTATCTAAAATTGCTTTTCTTTTTCGTTCAAGTCTTTCCAAAATTAAGCTTTTTCTATCAACAACAACATTTGGTGGATTTTCTTCAAGTTTTATAATTTTAAAATCGTAATATCTTTGAATAAACAATTTTGGTTCTTTTATAGGCCTTATATCTGCAAGACTTGCTGGTAAAAAAGCTTTTACTCCTTTTAAATCAACCTCATATCCTCCTTTTATCTGACGAACAACAAAACCATTAATTGTTCTCTCTTCATTATATGTTTCTTTTACTCTCTCCCAACTTCTCAACCATAACGCCAATCTTCTGGATAGAATTACCCTTCCAAATGCATCTTCTTTTCTCCTTACATATACTTCAACTTCATCACCTTCTTTAACTGTTAAATTACCATTCGCATCAAGAAATTCATGTTTTGGGATAAAACCTTCTGATTTAAATCCAACATTTACCATTACGCCGTTGTCTTGAATTTCTACAACTGTGCCTTTAATTATTGTTCCTTCTTCAATATTCAAATCTTTCAGACTTTCTTCAAATAATTTCTCAAAATCTTGTTCACTCATTTTATTTTAACCCCCTTATTTTCTCAATAACTTCATCAATTATGTAATCAGGAGTGGAAGCTCCTGCTGTGATACCAATTTTATCTTTATTTTCTAACCATTCAAAATTGAGTTCTTTTACATTTTCAATATGATAAGTATTTTTGCAATATTTTCTGGAAAGTTCAGCAAGTCTTTTTGTATTTGCACTATGCTTACCACCTATTACAATCATAACATCAACTTTTTTTGCAACATTTATAGTTTCATTCTGCCTTATTGAGGTAGAATTGCAAATTGTGTTAAAAATTCTAATTTCTGCTTTACGATTTAATAATTGCGTGCAAATTTCAATAAAATTTTCAATACTTTGAGTAGTTTGAGCAACAACTCCTATTTTTCTTTTTTTCACTTTTAAATTTTTTAATTCTTCTTTATTTTGAATTACACAGAAATTACCATTGGAACAATAGCTTGAAATTGCTTTAACCTCAGGATGAGCTCTGTCGCCAATTATTATAACATAATAACCTTCTTTATCAAGTTTCTTTACACAATCATGAATTTTTTTTACATATGGGCAAGTTGCATCAATGAGAATATTTGAATTTTTTTTTAAATTTTCTAAAACATCTTTTTCAACACCATGGGAGCGTAAAATTATAATTGAATCTTTTAAATTAAAATTTTCAACAGGGAAAATTCCCTTTTTTTTTAAATCATCTACAACATCATTATTGTGAATAATAGGACCAAGAGTAAATATTTTTTCTCCTTTATACTTTTTAGCAGTACCAAGAGCAATTTTTATAGCTCTTTTTACACCAAAACAGAAGCCTGCAGATTTTACTTTAATTATCTCTTTTTTCATCTATATGCTCAATTATTTTTTCAACCACTTCTTCAATGGTAAGATTTGTCGTATCTATGTAAATAGCATCCTCTGCTTTTTTTAATGGTGCTATATCTCTTGTTGAATCATTCTCATCTCTTTTTCTAATTTCTTCTAAAATTTTTAAATAATTAACCTCTTCCCCTTTTGCTTTTAATTCATTATATCTTCTTTTTGCCCTTTCTTCACATGTAGCATCAAGATAAAATTTATATTTCGCATCTGGAAAAATAACTGTGCCAATGTCTCTTCCTTCAAGGATTGAAGCCTGTTTTAGTCCAATTTCTCTCTGCAATCTACCAAGAGCATCTCTTACAACTTTTCTCTTTGATATTTCACTTGCAAGCATACTAACTCTATTGGCATAAATTTTTTCTGTGTAGTCAATTCCATTATAATAAATTCTCCCTTTTTTAAAGTAAATTTTTCTGGATATTTCTTCACACAATTCTTTAATCTTTTCATCATCATGAAAAATGTTTCTTTCATCAGCAATTAATCCCACAAGCCGATACATTGCTCCTGTGCTTATATATTCATAGCCCAATTTTTCTGCTAAAATTTTTGATACTG
>CAZQKL010000100.1:0-7249 GCA_964593895.1 uncultured bacterium | reverse complement strand
AATGAATATTGCTATTGGGATAATAAGGGACATAAATGTAATTTAACTAAAGTTGGTTGTGAAAATTTAGGATATACATGGGATAAAACCCAAAAAATATGTAAAATCCCAATAGATAGTTTTATTAATAATCAACTAATTTCTGATAATTTAACATTGCTTATGCTTAATAATATAAATTACACAAATATAAAAACTTATAAAATCGCTACAAATACTCTTTTTACTATAAAAATGAATTTACCTTTTAATAATACATATATTCCAGAAAAATTTTTTATGGGTTTTATGTATAACAAAGACTTTTATTTTTTTAGAAAAGTATGTTCATTAGATAATATTAATAACTGTATATGTAAACAAGAAAATTGTGATGCTAATGATTTTATTTCAATAAATGGATTTAAAATTCCTGTTTTAGATAATAATGATGCTATTAAAATAGTAAATAAAAATTACGTGGAATTTACCCTTTTTTCAGATTTTATTTTCCCTTCAAATATTAAAAATAAAACTATTGACTTTTTTGTCGGATATATAGTTAAATCTAACGACAATTCTTCAATTGAAAAAAGATTAAAATTTGGGCTATTTAAATTAAATTTTAAATAATATTGGATTAAAGATGCTAAAAAAAATTTCCTATTTAATATTTTGTTTTACATTATCTTTAATTATTAATCTTTACGGTTATAACTTTAATGGTGTAATTAATTTTTTTCCAAAAAAAGGAAAATTTTCATCTTTTAATATAAATGAAATTAGAGAAAGAGGATTAAATTATTTAAATAAATTAAGAGAAAAAGCAGGACTTCTTCCTTTTTTGGAAAATCCATTACTTGATGAAGCTTCCCAAAATCATGCAAATTATTTAAACTTTAATAATGTTATGACTCATTATGAAACTCAAGGTAATAAATATTTTACAGGAATAACTCCACAAGATAGAGTTTTTTATGTCGGTTATGAAGGTGGCTTTATTGGAGAAAATATTTCTGCAGGAGACCCTGATATAACATCTTCAGTAGACAGTCTTTTTTCTGCAATATATCATAGATTTGGTTTTTTAAATTTTAAATTTGACGAATTAGGGATAGGAGTTGCAGGAAATTTTTATGTTTATGATATGGGTTCAAGTAAAATAAGAATTTTATGCGAACAAGATTCTTATTTCGGTTCTGGAAGTTATTATTATAATGTTTGCAAAGACAAGAATAAAAAAATTGCTTCAGATTTATTTGAAGATGCTATGAACTATTATTATGAGAATGCACCAAAATATATTATCTGGCCTTATGATGGTGAGAATGATGTAATCCCAGTGTTTTATGAAGAATTTCCTGACCCATTGCCAGAATGTAGTGTAAGTGGTTATCCAATTAGTATTGAATTTAATCCTGGAAAAATTAATGAAAATTCATTTCAATTTAAGGGATTTCATCTTTATGATGAAAATGGTAATGAAATTTCAAATGTAAAAATATTGACCCATGATACTGATCCAAATGGAGAACTTTCAAAATACCAATTTGCTCTGATGCCTTTAGAAAGACTTGATTGGGACAAAGATTATTTAGTAAAATTTGTCTATATTGAAAATGGTAACACAAACATAATTTTATGGCAATTTCATACAAAAAAACTTGATTATCCAGTTATAAAAATTTCTAAAAATTCAGAGCAGATTGAAATAAATAAAGGAGAAAAGTATTACATTTATTTTGAACCGGAAAATTGTAATGATATAATTCATAATATTCAAGTTTTTGGAAATTTAAATTTAGAATATTATGATGGTAATACAATTTTAATTTCAACAAATGCTCCAATTGGTTCTGAAATAACTGTCTTAACAGATAATGGAAAAACTGTGAGATTAAAAGTATCAAATAAAAGCCAATCTTTTTGCCAAAATCCATTCAAAAATAATTTTAAAGTAATTGACATTTTAAAAACTCAAAAAATTCCTTCTCCAGTAGAAAATGTTATTACAATTAAACATGGGGAAAAAATATGTTTACAACCTTCAATTACTGTTGATAATGAAGATGTTGGAAAGATAGCTACATTAATAATGTATATTTCTTTTCCAAACGGTTTTGGATTTTGGTTACCAAAAATTTATAATGTTCAATTAAATAAAATTCAGAAAATTCAGATATTGTCTAAACCTTTGGTTTTCTTTTCTGATTATATTGATTTTTCTTTTGATATATATTTTGGATATATTACTGATAACAGTATAAAACTTAATGATTGCAGGGTTGTAATTAAATAAAATTTTAATTGTTTTTCTTTTTTCTCTATGTTATCAAATAATTAATGCAAAATTTAATTAAAAAAATAAAAGAAAAAAACACTGAAATTGCAACAAAATTTTCAAATTTTCTATTAAAATACAAATTTATCTCTCCAAATTTAATTTCCATATCTGGTTTTATAATTGCTGGGATTATAGGTTCTATTTTTATTTTATTGAAATTTTACACTCTTTCAGCAATTATTATTCTTTTTGGGTTCTGGCTTGATAGTGTTGATGGAAATTTTGCAAGAAATAATAATTTAAGTTCTAAAAAAGGAGCGGTTATTGATTCTGTTCTTGATAGATATACTGATTTAATAATTTTATCATCAATTATTTTAGTAAATCGTGATTGGTTAGTTTTAGGGCTACTTTCAATAATTGGTTCTTGTATTATTCCATACATTAGAGCAAGAGTGGAAGCAGTTGGAATAAAACCAGCTCAAACATTTGCTACAAGGGAAATTAGATGTGCAATAATTATAGTTGGTCTGCTTTTTCATTTAATTTTTTATATGCTTCTATCTCTTGCAATATTAACAAATTTAAGTGCAATTCACAGGCTTTATTTTTCATTAAAAAATATTGAGAAAAATGAGATTAATAGTTAAATCTCTTTGCATTTTAATAATTTTAAATTTGGTTTTCTCATGTTCAAAAAAACAATTTACAAAAAGCTATCTTGATGACCCAGATTTACTGTTTCAAAAAGCTATGACCTTATATAAAAAAGGAAGATATGAAAAAGCAGCAGATAATTTTCTTGAATTTAAAAATCGTTATCCTCTTGATAGAAGAATTATTGAAGCTGAACTGAAATATGCTGATTCACTTTATAAAGCAAAAAAGTATATTGAAGCAGAAGAAGCATATCTTGAATTTATAAAACTTCATCCTAAAAATCCTTATGTCCCATACTGTTATTATCAGCTTGGAATGTGTGAGTTTAATCAAATTTCAACAATAGATAGAGACCAGAGCAAGGTTGTTTCAAGTTATCAATATTTTAAGCAAGTTGTTGAAAAGTTTCCAAATACAAAATTTGCAGTTGTTGCAAATTACAGAATTAGAGAATGTAAAAGAAAAATTGCAAAATACAATTTTTATGTAGGATATTTCTATTACAAAACAGGAAATTACGATGCAGCAATTTACAGATTTACAAAAGTTTTAAAATTGTATCCAGGATTTATTGATGACAAGGTTCTGTTCTATCTTGGAAAATGCTACATGGATAAAAAGGAACCTTATACTGCAAAGAAGATTTTTGAAAAACTTATAAAAACTTTTCCTAAAAGTAGATACGTTCATCAAGCAAAAATTTTAATTAAAAATTTAAAACCTGAAAAATGGACTTTATGGAGGAGAATTGTTGATTACTATTTCAAGTTTGAGGCTGATGTTGGTGATAAATATTACACTCCTGGATATCTTTCATATGCTTATCCTCCAGCAACAGGTATTGAAGAATTGTTAAGACAAGTTTCAAAGCCAAAAAGAGAGATTGTTAAATTCACAACAGGCACAGTTATAAAAAGAGAATATGCAAAAGCTGAAAAAGCATCAAAAAAAGAAGGAAGTCAAAATAAAGTTCCAGTAAATATTTCTGCGAATAATGTAAAATATATGAAAAATGGGCTTGAAGTTGTGTTTGAAGGAAATGTTGTTGCAACTCGTGGTGATTTTACTTTAAAAGCTGATAAAATTATTGCTTATTTATCAAAAAAGAAAAAGAGAATAAGAGAAATTGAAGCAATTGGCAATGTGGAAATTATTTATCTTACAAAATATGCAAAAGCTAAAAAAGTATTATACAATGTTTATGAAAACAAAATAACCCTTATGGGAAATCCTGTTATAAAAGATATGAAAAGTGTTGTAAGAGGTGAAAAAATCATTTATTTTCTGAAAACTCAGGAAATTTTTGTGCAAGGTTCTTCTAAAAAAAGAGGTGAAATTGAAATAATTACCAGGTAGGGGAAAAAGATGAAAAAGGATATATCATTTGAAGAAGCCTATAGTATAATTATTGAAAAAACTGAAGTTTTACCTTCAGAAAAGGTTTTTATAATTTCAGCATTAAATAGGGTTTCAGCTGAAGATGTTTATGCTCCTTATAATATACCTTTTGCAGATAATTCTGCAATGGATGGGTATGCAATTATTTCTGATGATACAAAAGATGCTACAAAAGATAATCCATCTAAACTTAAATTAATAGATGTTATTCCAGCAGGAAAAGGTGAAAAAATTACCTTAAAAAGAGGATTTGCAGTAAAAATTATGACAGGTGCAGTAATTCCAGAGGGAGCTAATGCTATTGCACGAAAAGAGATTTGTGAAGAAAAAGATGGGTATGTTTACATTTATGAAAAGGTTGAAAAAGGAAAAGATTTAAGAAAAAAAGGAGAAGATATTAAAAAAGGAGAAAAGGTTATTGAAAAAGGGAAAATTATTACTCCATCTGTTTGTGGTGTTCTTGCATCTTTAGGAAAATCAATGATAAAAGTTTACAGACAGCCAAAGGTTGGTTTAATAATTACTGGAGATGAAATTGTTGATATAGATGAAAATTTAACTTTTGGAAAAGTTAAAAATTCAAATGCTTATTCTCTGCTTGCTCTATTAAAAGAAGTAGGAGCAATTTCATTTTATTCTGGAATTATTAAAGATAAAAAAGAGGAACTTTTAAAAGCAATAATTGAAAATTCAAATTTAGATTGCATACTATCAACAGGAGGAGTTTCAGTTGGAGATTACGATTATACAAAAGAAGTTGTTAAAGAAGCTGGATTTGAAATTCATTTCTGGAGAGCAAGAGTAAAGCCAGGGAAACCTATATTATTTGCAACAAAAAATAAAACTCTTTTTTTCGGTATTCCAGGAAATCCAGTTTCCACTATGGTAACTTTTTACAATTTTATTAGGCCAGCTCTACTTAAAATGCAGGGATTTAAAGAAATTAATTTATCTACAGAGGAAGCTATCCTTTCAGCTCCAATAAAAAGAAAAGATACGAGAAAGGAGTTTATAAGAGGAATTTTATATAAAGATGGAGATAATTTTTATGTAAAGCCAACTGGAGCTCAGGGTTCAGGAATTTTAACCTCAATGTTAAAAGGAAATTGTTTTATCGTAGTTGATGAAGGTGTTGAAAATGTTGAAGTTGGAGACAGAGTTAAAGTCAAAATCTTTGATAGATTTAAATAAAATTCCTGGAAATTCAGGAGCTTATATTTTTAAAGATATTGATGGAAAAGTTCTATATGTTGGTAAAGCTAAGAATTTAAGAAAAAGGGTTAGCTCATATTTTCAAAAAAATCATATTGATTTGAAAACAGAGCTTCTTGTTAAAAAAGTTTATTCAATTGAATGGATTATAACAAATAATGAAATTGAAGCATTAATTCTTGAAAACAATTTAATTAAGAAATACAGGCCTCCCTTCAATATTAAACTTGCTGATGATAAAACCTATCCATACATTAAGATTAATTTAAATGAGGATTATCCAAAAATTGAAATTACAAGAAGAAAAGATGATGAAAATTCTTTATATTTTGGACCTTACACATCAGCATTTGCTTTGAAACAAACAATAAATTTTTTGCAGAAAAATTTTAAATTGAGAAAGTGCACAGATAGAAAATTTAAAAATAGAATTAGACCTTGTTTAAATTATCAGATTAACCTCTGTTCTGCTCCATGCTGTGGTTATGTTTCAAAGGAAGAGTATAGAACAATTTTTGAGCAAGCATTGCTTTTTTTAAAAGGGAAAACAGATGAATTGATTAAAATTTTAAAAGAAAAGATGAATAAATATTCAGAAAATCTTGAATTTGAGAAAGCTGCTGAAATGCGAGATATAATTTTTAATATTGAAAAATTTGTGGAAAATCAAAATCAATCAGTTGAAATTAACGAATTTATTGATACAGATGTTTTTACATATAGATTTTACAATGGCTGTTACTACTTTTATGTGATGAAGTTAAAAAATGGTAAAATAATTGGCTCTGACTTTTATAAATTTGAAGATGTCTCATTTTTTGATGAAAAACCTCTTGAGAATTTTATCCCAAAATATTATCTTGCAAAGGAAAGTGTTCCTGAAAAAATAATTATTCCTGAGAAGGGTTATAAAACTTTTTTAAGAAATTTTTTTATAAAAAAATTTTCAAAACATGTAGAAATAGAGATTTCATCTTCAAAGTTAATAAAATTAAGTTACGATAATTTAAATGCAAGAATTGAATTTGAAATTGAGAAAAGAGGAGACCTTGAAAAAATAAAAAAATTATTAAATTTAAAAAATTTTCCAAGAAGGATTGATGCATTTGATATTTCAACATTTAGAGGCAAAGAATCTGTTGGAGCAAGAATAGTTTATAAAGATGGCGATTTTGCAAAAAATTATTACAGAAGATATAAAATAAAATCTATTGAACAAGGCATGAATGATTTTGCAATGATTTATGAGATAGTTTTTAGAAGCTGTAAAGAATATTTAGAAAATAACGAATTTCCAGATTTAATATTAATTGATGGTGGAAAAGGTCAGTTAAATTTAGCCTATAAAGCTTTAAAAGAGAAAAGTTTATCTTCAAAAATTGATATAATTTCAATTGCAAAGGATGATTCAGCTGAATTTGATAAAATTTATCTTGTAAATAGAAAAAATCCAGCAAATTTATCTCGTCATCCTGGAATTATAAAATTTTTTATGAAAATAAGAGATGAAGCTCATAGATTTGCAGTAAAATATCATCATAAAAGGGATGAAATTGAAAAATTTAAAACTAATGGATAAATTTAAATACCACTATTAGAAGTGTAATCAATGAATAACCAAGAGCCATAAATTTAAACATCATATCAAATCTTTTATTCATATCTTCAAATCTTTTATCCATATATCTCTGCATATCCTCAAATCTTTTATCCATA
>CAZQKL010000099.1:0-7422 GCA_964593895.1 uncultured bacterium | reverse complement strand
ATGGTTAACCACAAATGAAGTCGCAGACCTTTTAGGAATTTCAGAAAGAGCGGTAAGAAAAAATTGTGCTAATAAAAAATACTATGTTGAGATAATCAAATCAAAGGGTGGTAATAAAGGAACAACTTACAAAATCGCCTTAAGCTCCCTTCCAGCGGATGCTCAGGTTAAGTGGGTGAGAAAGCACAGGGTAGAAGTGATTGAACTTCCTGATGAAGTTAAGAGAAATCTTCATATAAGGGCTCAAATTGAAGTTGATAGAATTAATTTTTACTCTCTTGATGCAGAGCCAGTTGATACTGAAAATCTTCCAGATGAAAAATCAAGAGAAAGGCTTGGGAAAATCATGGACATTATAAGAAAAGCATTGAAATATGACAGAGAAATTCATGGCAATAAAAAGAAATATTATGAGGAAATAGGCAAAAAATATGATGTAGCAAGGGCGACAATAGAAAAATATGTGAAAATATACCAGGAGAGTGGTCTTAATGGTCTGTATTCTCTTGCGTGCATAAAGAGAGCTAAAGGTTTTACAAGATGGAGCCAGGAAGCGGTTAATAAATTAATAGGGCTTTATCTTTCAATGAAAGACAAAAAAGGGAAAGCAGGGATAAAGGAAGCATACAATAAATTATTAGAGATAAAAAAGCCATCATGGAAGATAGGCTCGTTATCAAGTGCATATTATGTGATTTCCAGTAAAATGCATCCACTTCTTGAAGTGAGGGCGGTTCAGGGAAGAAAAGGAGTTGAAGCTCAATTCCCAATTTTAAGGCAGTTCAGGGATTTATATCCTGGAGAAATTCTTGTTTGCGACCAGCATATATGGGATTTCTGGGTTGTTCATCATCAAACAGGTGAAATTTACAGGCCTATGATGTTTTTGGCTGAAGATTTTAGAACCAGAGCAATAGTTGGAGCATGTTTTTCAGGAAGAAGATATAATCGCTGGACTGTTATTAAAACATTAAGAATGGCAGTTGGAAATATTGGAGTGTATGAAAAAATTTACACTGACAATGGTAAACCTGAGCTATCAAGAGCGGTGAAATTGATAAACGATGAACTGACAATAATGACAACAAATCAGCCAGAATATTTTGATTTTGCAGAATTAACAAGGGGAGAAGATGGGAAATATTATCTTATAGATTTTGAAACAGGTGAAATTTTGGGAGCGTATGACAATATAAAAAATCACATAAAAGCAAGAGTTAGAAATGCAAAGGCAAAGCCAGTGGAGAGGCTATTTAAGACTCTTGAGGATATGATGAATGAGGCAGGCTGTCCTGGTCATGTGATTAACAGGACACCATTAAGTATTGAAGAGCATGAAAAGGAAAAGAAAAGACTTGAGAAAATAAAGGATAAACTCTGGACAGATATTGAATTTGAAGAGGTATTTTTTGAAGAAATAATGCCAAGATACAATGAGCGAAAGCACTCCACACTTGGTAGAAGTCCAGTTCAGGAGCTTCAATTTGCAAAAAATGAAGGCTGGAAAATAAAACAGATTCCAGAGGAAACCTATGAATTTATATTTACAGAAAGAGAAATGAGAAAAGTTATGCCAGGTGGTAGAGTGCTTGTAAGAGGTCTTGTTTTTAGAGGTGAGAAAATAAAGACAAGTAAAGATATAGATAATCTTGTTGGGTTAAGTCATCTTGTAGGTAAAAAAATTGAAGTTAGATTTAATCCAGAATTTTTGAATATGGCATTTGCAGTGACTCCAGATGGGGTGAAGAAGCTTTATCTTGAAGAGATGGGCAGTATGAAAAATCCAGAGCTTACTTCAAGATTAATTGAAGAGAGAAAAAGAATTGGCAAAGCGGTGAATGAAAAATTTAAAGAATACACAAAAGGTATAACAGGCATAATCAGGTATTCAAAAGAAACTCCTGAAATAATCAAAGCAGTTAAAGAGAAGAGAGAAGAGGAGAGGAAATTAAGAGAATATTTAGAAAGTGATGAGTATTTTGAACAGGAACTTGCAAAAGCAATTGAAAGGCAGAAGCGGGCAAAAGAACGGGAAAATAAAATCATAGATTTTGGCTTAAAGGCAGTTGAGATTGACCTTAATAACAGGCCTATTTTCACAAATGATATTGATAAATTCAAATTTTTATACAGGGCAAAACTGCGTGGGTTTAAATTGACTGAAGAAGATGAGAGGTTTTTAGAATATTTTGAATATGAAAAGGAAGATTTTGCCAAATCCTTAAAAAATAAAATCAAGTTTGAGGAGGAATTAAATGAGAAAGTCCAGAATGGTTAAATTCAGGGAAGATGTTTTTATAACCACGCAGAATGTTGAGAAGATGAATGCATTAGCGGACCAATTACTTGTAGAGGATATTACAAGCAGTATTGGAATTGTTGTAGGAGTTGCAGGTAGGGGAAAAACATTTGCAGCAAAAAGGTATTATGCTCAGAACCACAATGCTTTTTATGTGTATTGTCTTACAAGTATGACAATTTCAGAGCTTTATTCTCAAATTGTTTTTCTTCTCACAGGTCAGAGAATAAGACACAGATTGAAAGCTCTTGAAGCAATTCAGAAGGCAACTCTGAATGATGAGAAGAAGTTAATAATAATTGATGAAGCAGACAAAGCAACTCCAAAGGTAATTGATGCTATTAGAGATTTAAATGAACTTTGTGAACTTCCAGTTTTACTTGTTGGAGAGGAGAAGCTCCTTGATATTATGAATTCTGCAAGAAGATTAAGGTCAAGGGTAAGGGCAAAAGTGGTGTTTGAACCGCTCACTTTAACTGATGTTACAATGTTTTACAGTGAGGCACTTCCTGAAGTGAAAGTTGAAAATCCAAAGATTTTCAAAGAGCTTCATAAAAGAAGCAGGGGAGATTTTAGAATTTTAAAAAGAGATGCAAAGGAGATTGTTAAGCTTCTTAATATCAATAACACCAATGTAATCACAAATAAAATTCTGGAGTCGCTCTATGGAAACTAAAATATCAGCAAGAGAAATAAAGCGAATTTTTGAACAGGAGTTTGGAATAAGCTGGGAAGATTTAAGAAAACTGGTATTGAGATACAAACGAGAAGAGGAAAAACAGCAGAAACTTCACAAAATTAAAAAACTGAATGGCAAGGAGAAAGTGAAGAGGGCGATGAAGGTAGCGAAAACCTTCACGCCCGTGGAAATCTCCAGACTGTCTGGGGTCAAATACAGGGTAGTTGTAACCTATATTTGCGAATTTGTCAAGCAGGGATTGTGCAAAAAAGTGGGGCTTAAAGGTAAAAAGACATATTATCGCTACATTGGGGAGGATTAATGACTGATAGACAGAGATTGCTTGCTAAAATTCATATTGCTTTGAAATCTGCAAAAGTGTGTTGCGAATGCAGGGAGATTGTTTTTGTGAAAAGATGTCCTTTGTGTGGTGGTGAAAGATTAAGGGCTGTAAGTGAGATTGATTACAGGGGATTTTTGAAAGAGATAACAGGTAAGACCTCATGTAAATTTATGAGCAATGATGAACTGCAAAGAGTTGTGGAGAGGTTTTATAAAAATGGATTTAAGCCAGTGAATATGAAAAAGAGGATGATTTTTAGGATTAAAAAGGAAGCAGAGAATAGACTTGGCAAAAACTGGGAAAAGAGGCTTGCAGGGTTTGTGTTGAAAAGGATGAAAAAGGATTGTCTTGAGAAGTTGAATAAAAGAGAACTCAGGCAGGTCTGGGGATTTGTAAGAGGGATAAAAATTCACCAGGAGGCGTAAAATGAGGTTTCAAAAAATAAAAAAAGAAGATGGAGAGATTTTTAAACTTCTTGAAACGAGAATTAGCAGAGATTTTGTGTTTAAGATTGATAGAGAAACAGGTAAAATTGTAACTTTTTATAAAATTCCAGAAAGGGGGTAAAACAATGGTTAAAGATATTTTACTTGCAAATGAAGATTATATTCAGGAGCTTTTTATTGAAGCTTGTGAGCTTAAAAGGAAAATCTGGAGAGATAGAGATGAGGATGGGATTATTTCAGAGGAAAGGTTTGGAGATTTATACACACTTGCATTGATGCTTGAAAACACTGCACACAGGATAAGAGGTTATGTTCAGGCAAGGGAGAATTTAAGGGAAAAAATGAGAATAATCCAGGAAAAAGCAATAATTTCAGAAATAATAAATTAAGGGGGTGATTTTATGGCACGAAAAACAAAAGATGGCAAATGGATAGATTCAGCAGGGAATGAAATCCCTGCCAAATATGTGGACAAAGTGGATAAAAAAAGAGACAGAGTTGTCACAAAACTTTGCCAGCAGGCAGAGAAAATATCAGAAAAATTAAGAGAATTCAAGAGGAAAGCATTAAATGAGATTGAGAACTATTTTAACTGGATAGCAGAAGAAAATGGAGTGGAAGCAAGGACAAAGAAGGGGAACAAGTGGCTTTATGATTTTAGCAGGGATTACAGAATTGAGATTAAAATGGCAGAACATATTGATTTTGATGAAAGATTACAGCTTGCAAGGGAAATTATCGCTAATTGCATAAAGCGATGGAGTGAAAACAGTGATGACAGAATAAGGCTTCTTGTTGAAGATGCTTTTAAGGTGGATAAAAAAGGTAGAATTGATAAAAATAGAATTATTGGTTTAACCAGACTGCAAATTAAAGACAAGGAATGGCAGAAAGCAATGAAGCTAATTAAAGAGAGTATTCAGGTGGTAGGCAGAAAAGCGTATATAAAATTCTGGAAAAATGTTGATGGGGAATGGAAATCAATACCACTTGATATTGCTGATTTTTAGGAGGAGATAATGAGAAATTACAGGATAAAACACATGACAAATGAGGAAAGGGAAAGGTTTTTTAAAAGGATAATAAAATATTACGAGAAAGGTCTTAGTTTTGTGGAGATAGGTAAAAAAACGAACTGTTCACCATCAACAATTGCAATATACCTTATAAGACTTGGGATACATAAGAAAAAAAGCAGAAAAATTTCAAATGAAGATGTGGATAGAATTATTGATGCGTATTATGAAGGGCTTGATGAGGAAGAGATTTCAGAGAAGTATGGATATTCATTGTCAGTTGTGAAAAGGGTTATAAATGAAAGCAAGATTGTCAGTAAAGATGAAAGGAAAGAAGAAAAAAGAATTTGTAATTTATGCGGGAAAGAATTTTATGGAGGCAAATTTGAAAGATTTTGTGTGGAATGCAGGAGATTAGCTCAAAGATGGGATTATCAAGAATATTCAATAGGAGGTATTGCATGGGCTGGGGAATAATAGTTAAAAAAGAATTATTTTTGCCAAGAATGAGGATAGATGAGTTAAAAGAGAAGCTTGAAGAGGTGCGGGATGATATTATGAGAGTTGAAAGAGAACTTCTTCTTTTATGTGCATGCGAAAATATTGATTATGACCGTGAGACCTATGAAGATAGATATGACTATGTTTTGAGAAGATTTGATGAAATAATAGATGACCTGAAAGAACTCTGGCTTGAGGAATATCTCATTGAGCTTGCTCTTAGTGAAGACGCAGAACTGGAGGAGTATTAATGCTCTGTCCTAAATGCGGTAGTGAAAAGACTAAAGTTGTAAATACTGTTAAGGGGATAATTCAGGAAAGAACGAGGAAATGTCTTGAATGCGGGTATGTATTCCAGACAGTTGAAGCAATAAAATATGACAAATACTGGAGAGAGTATGTAGTTTTAACACAAAAAGTGATTGAAGGGGAGTTTAAGTGAAAAAATTAAAACTTCCATTTGTTGGATTTTACAGGTATATATTCAAATTTTGTATTAAGTTTATCATGGGTATTAATAAATTCTGCATTACATACAGGGCATTTGTAAAACGAGCCCTGAGAGGTTTTTTTAATCCATGTAAGAGGGGAAAATTTCCTGTTGTCAAAGCAAGAGGGACAATAAAACCAGTGGAGCTGTTCCTTGTCTTTCATAACTATTTTAGAGCGTATGAAAACTCCGTTTCCAAAGTCAAAAAGTTTATACTCTTTCTCGGCTTTTTCCCATTGCTCATACTCAGCTATTTTCTCTTTGTATATTTTTATTTCATCCTGCAAAAGGATATTTTCCTGTTGAATTTGAAAAATCATCGTTTGAAGCTCAAGAAGATGATTCTTGAGAGAAGATACAAGCTCATAAATATCATTGGGAAGTTTTGATTTATATTTATCAATTAGTTGTGAAAGATTTAAAAAAACAGAGGTGATTTCAGTGAGAATGGAGGAAATATTTTTAATATCCATAATTAGCAAATATTACAGTGATTTTAAAAAGTCAATTATTTATTTCTTTTTAGGTGGAGTGATTTTGTTGGGCTGTATTTTTCTTGATGGTGGTGTTGGTGGAGGGTTTGGTTTGGAAGGAGGCTGTTTTGATGGAGTATTTTTATTGTTGCTCATTTTTTTATGTAAAGAGAAATTACTGGAATTATTCCAGAAATAAACGAGGAGATTAAAAGCCATGCTATTGCTCTTAATTTTTCTCCTCGTGAGTTGGTGGTGGTTATTAAATGATTAATATCTTCATAAATACCGTAAATAATAGACCTCATAAATTCAGTATCTCCTTCAGGAGAATTGGCATAATTCCATGCCATTTTGTCCATTTCAGTAAGTTCTTCAATATGAGAATTTATGGCTTTTCTAAGTTTAAGTGTGTAAATAGCAATGACAAAAGCGATAGCAGAAAGAATGATGGAAACAAAAGCGAAAAATTTAAAAATATTTGCAATGTAAAAATTTTTAATAATTGCAAGTTGAGCAGAGATTATAAAAGCAGAAATCCAGAGATAGGTTTTGATAATGGAGTATTGATATTGAGGCATTTCCAGAAAATAGAATTTATGGCGATTAAGAGCAAGGTTAAAAAGTTTTTCAATGGAATTTTTATAAGTATTTGCATTCATAAATAATTATTAGCAATAATTAAAATAAAAATCAAGTAATTGAAAAAGCAGTTAAAAAGTGATAAGGGGTTAAGCATGGCAGAGAAAAAAGATAATATAATAAAACAGGTTTGCAAAGAGCTTGGTATTACTCAAAAAGAGCTGGCGGAGAGGATAGGGATACATGAAGTTACAATCCGAAAATGGTCTTCATCAGGTGAAATTCCAGAGTGGGGAATTAAATTTTTAGAATTATTATTAGAAAATAAAAGACAAATGGAAATTATTAATAATTTAAAGATTTTTAAAAGCACACTACAAAAAATTTAAAAAAAAGTAATTCTTGTATATTTTTTTTCTTGACAAAATATATAAAATATATTATCTCCCTTCTGGAATGTATTTAAAAACTACAAAACAGGAGGGAGATTATGACACATCTAATCCAATTCCAGCACAAAGAATTAGGGAAAAATAAAATTATTGACAAGAATGGAGAGCCTTGGTTCGTTGCTAATGAAATTTGTGTAATCT
>CAZQKL010000098.1:1161-7429 GCA_964593895.1 uncultured bacterium | reverse complement strand
TTTTTTATATCATCAACCCTGTAATATTTCATGTTCTGCTCCTTGAAATGTTTTTAGTCATTAGTCGTTAGTCTTTAGTCGTTAGTTTTTGGTTTTTGGTATTGGGTAATTTTTCATTTTTAATTATTAATTTTTATTTTCCCATTACCCCATTCACCAATAATAATGAGACCCTGAACCAAGTTCAGGGTGACCTCTTCACCCTTCAACCTTCCACCTTCATCCTGTATTTATTCAAAATTCCATACTCCGCACTACCCACTACGCACTACATACTCCCACTCTATTCGGTCCCAGCTTTTTAATATGTTCATTAAATTCAATTGCTGTATCAACGAGTCTTTTCCCTTCTGAATGTCCTACCCATCTTAACCAGATTCTATCCTCATCAAACCCAAAGGTTTTTAAAATTGTTTTTAATGTTGCCAATCTTCTTCTTGCAAAGTAATTTCCAGTATCGTAATGGCAATCACCAGGATGACAGCCACTTATTAAAATTCCATCAGCACCTTCAAGAAATGCCCTTAAAATATATGCTGGGTCAAGGCCACCTGTACACCAGACTCTAAATGGTTTTATATTTTCAGGATATTTTAAATTAAATGCACTTGCAGATTCAGCTCCACCTGAACCACACCATGAACACATTATATAAATTATTTTAGGCTCCCAGTTATTCATTTTTGCCTCCAATAAAATTATCCCAATAGTGCATCAATAGATGCAATTACCTGTTTATCCTGTAAATCTCTTATATATGCTGCACCACTTGGGCATGCTACAACACACGCACCACAGCTATCGCATAAAAATGGATGCACAACTGCTTTTTTGGTTATTTCATTTATACTTCTTGCATTGTAAGGGCATACTTCCACACAATAACCACATCCAACACATTTTGTTTCATCCACATCTGATACAAAAACTCCATTGGGAGCTGGTAATCTCTCTTTTTTTAGAAATACAAGAGATTGACCAACAGCCTGCCTTGCAGTTAAAAGCGATTCATCAACTGTTCTTGGTGATAATGCAAGGCCAACTGGGAAGACTCCATTGGTTTGTAATTCAAATGGTTTCATCAATTTTTTTGCAGCTTCTTCAAAAGGACCTGGTGTTATTGCAAAAAAACCATTTTCAAATAATTTTATCCCTGTCATTTCAGATAATTTTTTATTTGTTTCAATATCAGGCATAATACCAACACTTAAAATTAAACTATCACATTTTATCTCTTTAATTTCATCTGTAGCATATTCTTTTACATTAACAATAAAACCATTCTCACTCTCTTTTACTTCTGGATATTTTTCATCATAAAATCTTATAAACTTTATACCTTTATTAACTGCTTCTTTGTAAAAATCTTCTTTAAAACCATAAAGTTTTAAGTCTCTGTATAGAATGGTAACATCAATCCCTTTTTCTTTTAGCTTTAAAGCATTTTTCAAAGCATGAGAACAGCAGATTCTTGAACAGTAAGGAACTTTTTTGTTTCTTGAACCAACACATTGAATCATAACAACTGATTTATAATTGCATTCTTCTTTTTCAAGAGTTTTTTCAAGGTCAAGTTGAGTGTATACATTTTTATTTTTACCATAATAATACGCATTTATGTCTCTTAACTTTGCTCCTGTTGCAATAAAAATAACTCCAGCAGTTTTGTTATGAATAATTTTTCCATTCTCAGTAAATGTTATTTTAAAATTTCCAGCATAACCATCTATATTGGAGATTTCAGAGTTAAGGTAAACTTCAATATTGTCATTTCTTTCAATTTCTTCAATTTGAGATTTAATAAACCCTTTTAAGTCTCTTCCTTCAATATCTGAGTCAAGATTAATTGATATTCCCCCAAGTTTATCACTCTTTTCAATTAAAGTTACTTTTACTCCTCTTTTCGCAAGTCTTATTGCAGCTTCCATTCCAGCAACACCACCACCAATAACAAAAGCTTTTCCATGGAATCTATCACTAACTCCAGGGTAGGGAACTGCATACTTTAATTTTAAAGATGCAGCCTGAATTAATGATAATGCTTTTTCAAGTTTTTTCTCTTTATTTTCATGAACATTAACAATATCTTCTCTTAATCTTATGAATTCAGCAAGTAATGGATTCAATCCAGCCATCATAACTGTTTTTCTGAATTTCATAAGTTTCTGTAAAGGAGTGCATACTGCAAGGATAACTCTATTTACTCCAGATGATTTGATTTTTTTTGCATTTTCCTGAATTGTTTGTGGAGTGCATGCACCATTTAAAATTTCAACATGAGTAACATATGGAATTTTCTTTGCTTCTTCTTTTAATTTCTCAAGATCAATTTTATCATTGAATTTGCCAAAGCAAGAACATAAAAAAACTCCTATTTTTACTGGTTCTTTTGAAACATCTTTAAATGGTGGCGGTTGCGGTGGTGATACAACAGGTTTTCCAAGAAAATCAAGTATATCTTGAGCAATATCATAACCTTCCCACACAGTTTCAGGATTACCACGAGGACCTGTGAATTCTCCTCCTGCGAAAATTCCAGGAATATTTGTTTTATTATTTGTAAATGGCTCTATATAACAAAAACCGTGATTATCCCCTTTAATTTTGCATAATTTCTCGAATTTTTTTACCTCTTCAACAGGTGCTTTCTGACCTGTAACAAGTATTACAAATTCAAAAATATCTTTTAATTGCTTTTTGCCCAATTTATAAGAAATTTCAATATCATTGTTTTCAAGTTCATTTGTGAATAGCTCATCAGCTTTTATTATCTTAATTCCAATATCTTTTGCTTTTTCATATAATTTGTATGCGCCTTTTCCAAAGCCTCTATAGTTACGCATGAAAATTGAAACTTCTGCTGAAGGATGCAATTCTTTAATTCTAATAGCCCTGTAAACTGCAATATTGGTTGTGTTAAAATCTTCAAATTCAATGTTGTTATATTGTGGTGTGACAATAATTGCAAATTTTTGAGGTAATTTCCCATCTGAACGTCTCTTTAAAGAATTTAAAACAAAGCTTGTTGGAATATTGCCTCTTACAATATCTGAATTTTTAAGAACATTTTTAAAAGTGCCATAACCAAATTTTTCAAGGTCTCCCTTTCCAGTATCAATATATTCAGGCGCAAGTACAATACCTGCTACTTCAACTTCAATTATTTCTTCTTTTTTATCAAGTTTTAATGCTCCAGTAGGGCAAATTTCCTCACATTTTCCGCATTTTGTACATTTTTCTTCATTTATAAGGTATATATTTTCCCAGAAAACTTTTGGCATAACCTCAATTGCACCTTCAGGACATACTTCAACGCATCTATTACATTCAGTGCATATAAAATTATTAACATAAGGGTCTTTTTTCTTTATTTTTACCTTAAAATTCCCAGCTGAACCTTTGATTTCAAGAATGTCTGAATTATAGAAAACCTGAAGTGCGCCAAGCCCAACAAACATCCTTTGGGGACCAAATGCACATGCCCAGCATAAATCAAGTGGTAGCTGGCTTAAGACCTGATTTTTTATTTCATCAACATAGCTTCCTCTATTCAAAAGAATTGTTTTATATCCTAATTTACCAAGAGCATAAATTGTTCTATATCCAGCCATATTTGTCCCATAGACAAGAACAGTAGATTTGCCAGCAATGTCAGTCATTGAAAGACCTCCTGATATGTATACTTAATAATGTATAAGATGCTTACAATAAAAAAAAATAATTTGCAACATAAAAATTAGCATGTTAACTTTTTCTCATTTTTTTTAACTTGACTTTAATTTAGTTAAGAAATAAAAAAAGAATAATGAAAATCATAGATGTTCATCTTCATATTGGTCATGTTTTTGAATGGACAGAAAAAGCAGTAAAATTATGGATGGATACAGGGGAATATAGAAAAAAGGTTTTTGACAAAGATGGTTATTTAATTATTGAAAATTATGTGAAAGTTTTAAATGAAGAAGGAGTTTATGCAGGAATTCTTCTTCCAGAATATTCTCCATTAACAGCAGGAACGCTTTTAGTTGAAGAAGCTATTGAATTTCAAAATAGATTTCCACAATTTATTGCTTTTGGCAATATTAATCCAAATGTACACTTAAACCCTTTAAAAGAATTCAAAAGACAAATATCCTTAGGTGTCAAAGGTTTAAAATTACATCCTGTTCATGGCCTTTTTTTTGTAAATGAGAAAAGACTTTATCCATTATACGAATTTTGTCAAAATAATAAACTTCCAGTAATGATGCATGCTGGCACATCTATATTCCCTGGGACAAAATTAAAACATGCAGATCCTTATACTTTTGATGAAATTGCATCAGATTTTCCAGATTTAACAATTATATTATGCCATGCTGGACGAGGTTTCTGGTATCATATAGCAGAATTTTTAATTAGAAGACATGAAAATGTTTATATAGATATTTCTGGCTTACCCCCAAAAAATCTGCTAAAATATTATCCAAACTTAGATAAACTTTCAGATAAATTTTTATTTGGAACAGATTTTCCAGGTGTTCCTTCTGTATCAAAAAACATTGAAACAATTAAATCTCTCCCTATTTCAGATAATTCAAAAGAAAAAATTTTATATAAAAATGCTAAAAAAATCTTAAATTTCTGGGAATTATAAATTTAATATAATAGTGTTTGAAAAAATATTTCTATTTTGCTAATTATAAATCTACAAAAAAATTAGGAGGAGGAAAATGAAGAAAGCTATTTTTTTATTAATGTTAATTTTTGCATTACCTGGTTTTTTATTTGGAAAACCTCATTACAAAAGAGAGTATAAATTAAGCTGTGTTGTTGGTCCTAAACTTTTCTGGGGAGAAGGTTCAACTCTATTTGCTAAATTAGTTAAAGAGAGAACTCAAGGAAGAATCAATATTAAAGTTTATACTTCAGCTTCTCTAATGGCTGGGAAACAAACAAATGAATTTTTAATTTTAAGAAGAGGAGTTGCAGATTTTGCTTTTGCTTCCACAATTAACTGGTCTTCAACAATTAAAGAACTGAATCTATTTAATTTGCCATTTCTTTTTCCTGATTACAATGCTCTTGATAGAGTTACAGAAGGATATGTAGGAGAAAAATTGAAAAAAATAATAAAGAAAAAAGGAGTAACAATTCTTGCCTGGGGTGAAAATGGTTTTAGAGAAATTACAAATTCAAAAAGACCAATTGCAAGTCCCTCTGACTTAAAAGGATTAAAAATAAGAGTTGTTGGAACACCAATTTTTATTGATATAATGAAAACTCTCGGTGCAAATCCAGTTAATATGAACTGGGCTGAAGCAAAAGTAGCATTTCAACAGGGAGTTGTTGATGGTCAGGAAAATCCAGTGGTTGGTATTGAAATTCCAGTTAAAATTTGGCAGTTTCATAAATATATTACAATCTGGCATTATGTTATAGACCCTTTAATGCTTGCAGTTAATAACAATGTATGGAATAGTTTTACACAAGAAGACAGAGAAATAATTCGTCAGGCAGCAATTGAAGCAGCTTACTGGGAGAAAACAATGGTGAGAAAAGGATTAATCCCTCCAGATTTAAGCGCTCTTGAAACTTTAAAAAAACATGGAATGCATGTTACTGTTTTAACTCCTCAACAGAGACAGGAATTCAAAAAATTAACAGAGCCAATTTATAAAAAATGGGTTCCAGTTATTGGGAAAGACCTCGTAAATGAAGCAATAAAAGCAATTAATTACAATTCTAAAAAATGAAAAAACTAAAATGGTTTTTTGATAATTTTGAAGAAGTTTGCGGGGCATGCCTTCTATTTTTTATGGCATGTCTCGCTTTTATAAATGTAATTACAAGATATTTTATAAAATATTCATTTGCTCCAACAGAAGAGCTTGAAGTTGCTGGCATGGTTTTTCTTACAATGCTTGGTGCAAGTGCTGGATTTAAAAAGGATTTACATTTAAAATTAATGTTTTTTGAAAGAAAAATATCTTCACAGGCTAAAAAATATTTAAATCTTTTCTCAATGTTTTTAAGTTTATTGCTTTTCTCTACAATTCTATATTTAAGTTATTTTCATTTAAAAGATGAAATAGACCTTCAAATAACAACAGAAGCTTTAAATATTCCTGAATGGATATATGTAGCAGCAATACCTTTTGGATGCATTTTAATTAATATAAGGATAATTCAAAAAATAGTAAATTATTTGAGAGGAATAAAAAATGGAAGTTAAAGAAATTATAAAAAATATTGAAAATCTATCTAAAGAAGAATTAAAAGAATTTTT
>CAZQKL010000098.1:0-1061 GCA_964593895.1 uncultured bacterium | reverse complement strand
AAGTTGCTAAAACAATGGGATTAATTCTTTTTGGAATATTTTTCATTCTTTTAATATTAGGAGTTCCAATTGCTGTGGCAATTGGAATTGCTGCAATTGTTGTAATTTATAAAGCACAGCTTGGAATAACAATAGTTTCTCCAAATTTTTATTCAGGAATTGCAAAATTCCAATTATTGGCTATACCTTTTTTTATTTTAGCTGGATTTTTACTTGAAAGATGTGGAATTTCTGAAAGACTTGTAAGATTTGCAGATATATTAATTGGTGAAAGAAAAGGTGCTCTGGCAATTGTTGCTGTTGCAGTTTGTGTCTTTTTTGGTGGAATCTCTGGCTCTGGTCCAGCAGATGCAGCTGCTATTGGCGCTATTTTAATACCAGCAATGATTTCAGAGGGATATTCAAGAGGTTTTACAGCAGCATTAATTGCAGCAGGAGGCTCAACTGCAATTGTAGTTCCAGTAAGCATTGCTTTAATAATATATGGAGCAATTACAAATACATCAATTACAACTTTGTTTGCTGCTGGAATTTTGCCTGGCATATTGGCTGGCTTATCTCTAATCATTCCAGCTTATATAATTTCAAGAAAAAAAGGATATGGAGAACATAGATTAACAGATAAAAAGACAACTTTATTTCAAGCTTTTAAAGAGGCTTTCTGGGGATTACTCGCTCCTGTAATAATTCTTGGTGGTTTATACGGTGGAATATTTACACCAACAGAAGCTGCTGTAATTGCTGTTTTTTACGGAATATTTTTAGGATTTTTTGTTTATAAAACTTTAAATTTAAAAAAATTTTATGAAATTTTAGTAGATGCGTCTAATGCAAGTGCAATTGTAATGATAATCGTTACACTTGCAGGGCTTTTTTCATGGACTGCAAGTACTCTTGGCACCCTTGATACAATATCAAATTACTTACTTACAATTTCAAACAACGAATATGTAATACTATTTTTCATAAATGTTATCCTTTTTATTGCTGGAATGATGATTGATGCAATTTCAATATATTATATTTTTCTCCCTATATTTTTGCCAATAATTGCACAATTT
>CAZQKL010000097.1:0-7545 GCA_964593895.1 uncultured bacterium | reverse complement strand
ATTCATTAAAACATGTATTAGAAAAATATGACAACCATCATGTTATTGATGTTAGAAATGACGAGGAATGGAATAGTGGACATATTAAAGGAGCTATTCATATACCTTTACAAAAATTTTTTGATGAAGAAATTGATATTCCATTTAAAGAACATATAAGTGTTATATGTGGTTCAGGTTACCGCTCAAATATAGCAGGGTCTATATTAAAATCTAAAGGCTTTAAACATGTTTACAGTGTAATTGGAGGGATGAGTGCATGGATAAAAAAATATCCAGTTGAATAAATAAATTAGCTTAATTTTAATTGATATGAGAAATAAAGAGGAATGTTTTGTTCTTTAACATATTTTCTAACTGGAGGTAATGCTTGATATGTTACAATTACTGGAAATATCTGTTTTTGAATAATTTTTTGCAATTTTCCCAATGTTTTTATAAAGTTATCAACATCTTTTTTCTTTAGCTGTGTTTTGCATTCCCCAATAATTACAACTTCTTCTTTATTTCTCATTCCATCTCCTATAATATTAATCTCAATATATTTCCCTTTTGAAATTTCAATGTAGTCCCTTTTAAGTTCATGGACATGAATATTGTGATCTTTTTCTAATAAATAAGGTAGAGATACATAAGCTCTATCTTCAAGGATGTATCCAACAGTATGAGATAACCCTCCAAGTTGTTCCCTTGTTTTTTTATGCTCGCCAATAAGTTTTTTAAGTTCTTCTTCAGTTTTTTTCTGAGCTTCAGCAAGTTCATTTAACCTTTGTTCAGTTCTTTTCTGTGCTTGGGCAAGCTCATCTACCCTTTTCGCAAGATTGTTTAACCTCTCTTCTGTCTTCCTCTGCGCTTGGGCAAGTGATTTTACATTTTTTGATAGCTCTTTTACTATTTCCTTCAGCTCGTTAAACTCTTTCTTTGTTACAGTCTCTTCTCTCTGCTGTTCTATCTCTTCTAAAATTGATATAAGAATCTCTCTTAATGGTTCGTCAACTCTGTTTATTAATCTTATTATTTTTGTGCTAAATGGCATATTTATTCAATATTACAAAATAAATAACTTGTCAAATAATTACACTCATGAACAAAAAAATTAATTCAATTGTTTCTACTGAAAATCCAAAAATATCTCCTGTAACACCACCAAATTTTTTTTTAAAGTATTTCCCATAAAAATTTAAAAAAATAATAATTACAAAAAATGAGAAAATGTATTTCCATGAAATCATTGAAATTATTAAAAAAGTTGAAATTAGAGAAATAAAAAAGTAATTATTTGATTTTTTTTCACAAATTAATTTTCCAAGCCCTTCTTTTTTTGCATAAGGTAATTTCCATGATAAATAATTTATTGAAAATCTTCCAATAATTGGAGCTAAAATAATAGGTGATTTTGATATTTTTAAGGCTTCTAAAATAGTTAAATATTTTCCAGAAAGAACAAAAAATAACATACATGCACCCATAACCCCAATATTTGAATCTTTCATAATTTTAAAAAGCACTTCTTTATCCATTTTTGAACTAAATATTGCATCAGAGGTATCTGCAAGACCATCTAAATGAAAAAAACCTGTAATAAATTCCCAAAAAAAGAGTATTAAAAAAGCTTTTAAATTATCTAAAATAGGCAAATAAGAAATAAAATAAAGGAAAATCCCAATTAAAAAACCAACCAATGGGAAAAATTTTACTGAAGAGAAAATTTCTTTATTTTTCGTTTTTATTGGGATAATTGTTAAAAAAGATAATGCATTAAAAAATTCTTCAATTTGTCTCATTTTTAAATTTATCATGTAAATAAGAACATAAATATGCACATGAAAGAAGAATAATCCAGCTAATATAAATCCATAAAAAAAGATAAATTAAAAGACTTAGTGAACCATAAATTGTTGTATAAATTTTATTTTTCATAACAGTATGAACAAAAAGAAATTTTAATGTATTCCAAAGAATTGCTGCAATAAAGCTTGAAATTGCTGCAGCTCTTCTTGAAATTTTTTTATTTGGAGTAACAATGAAAATTAAAAAAAATATAAACCATATCATTAAAAAAGGCAAAATTTTTAAAATGTTTATAAAATCCTTGATTTTTAAGGAGAGATAAAATGAAAGAAATAGGAAAATTGGAGATAATCCTGCAAGAGTCCAAAATGTTGAAATTTTTTCCCAAAGGTCTCTTTTCTTTTTAACTTTAAATATCTTATAAAAAATCTGTTCAAAATTGAAAAAAAATAATACAGCAGCAATAAAACCATAAAAAAAGCCCATTATTCCAATTTTTGTTGAATTTTGAATTAAAGAATTCATATATCTTGCAATTGCATCACTTTTTCCAGGAATTAATGTTGAATATATGAAATTTTGAACTTGAAGATATAGCTTTTCAAAAAAAGGACTGTTCATAAAAAGAGAAAAAAGGAGTAAAGAAAAAGGAATTATTGCAAAAAGAGTATAAAAACTTAAACTTGCTGCTTCAAATAAAATCTGTTCAAAATAATCTATTAGTATGACTTTGTAACTTAAAACTTTTTTTATACTCACAAGGGGAGATATAAACAAATTCTCCCCTGAAATCAATACTATTTTTTCTTAATATAAAAAACTCGGGGTTTTGTGCCCATTTCTGGTTTTAAAACATAATATTCGTTTGAATTAAGTTTTTTGTAAACTTCGCTATTTTTATCATTTAAATCGCCAAAAGTTCTAACTCTTCCTACACATGTTATTACACATGCAGGTTCAAGTCCTATATCAATCCTTTGAACACAAAATGTGCATTTATTAACAACACCTTTTTCTCTATGTAAATATCTTGCATCATAGGGACAAGCAGCAATACATAATTTACAACCTATGCATCTTCTTTCATCAATTCTAACTATACCATCTTCTCTTTTGAATGATGCTCCAGTAGGACAAGCTCTAATGCAAGGTGCATTGTCACAGTGATTGCATTGTTGTGGTTGAAATTTTACATATAGATATGGAAACTTTCCTTTTGCATATTCCACAACCCAATTCCTAAAAACTCCATCTGGCACATCATTTTCAGCTTTACATGCGACCATACATGCATAGCACCCTACACATCTATCTTCCTCTATTACCATTACCCAATTTTTTTTCTTATTTTTAGCCATTTTTAAACTCCTCAATGATTTTCTTTCCAGCTAAAATCAAGTAGAT
Source organism: uncultured bacterium (assembly GCA_964593895.1). Lineage (GTDB taxonomy): Bacteria > DYJV01 > DYJV01 > DYJV01 > JALVYZ01 > CAZQKL01. Next base: position 4,350 of record CAZQKL010000097.1, on the reverse strand, counting down.
AGTAACCAATTGTATAAATAATTACACCAAGAGCAAATGTGCCTATAACAATTAGAATTTCGTAAATTGAAGGAGAATAAGGATTTAAAGCATATTCAAATCTATATGAAGTCACTGGGATTTCAGGATACCTCAATGGAACAATTTGACCACCAATTACAAGGTCATATCTTAAAATAAAAATTCCAATTATACAAAAGATACTTGCAATTAAATAATTTTTTAAACTTCTCAATTTGGGGAATAAAAGCACACATAATGGAATAATTACAGCAAAAAGAACTTCAAATATCCAGAAATTAAAACTATATGGACCATTTATAAAAGCCATAATAGCTTCATATTCATGTGGAGGTTTGCCATAAATTCCTACAAGAATTTTCCATGCTTCAAAGAAAATATAAATGAAAATCAGAAGAAGAAAAATTTTACTGAGAGTATTTATACTTTCAATTTCTTCAGAAGTAAATTTTTCTCTTCTCATAAATTTTGGAGCAAGATATAAAATCATTATTAATGCAGCACCACTCATCATTGCAGAAAGAATAAAATATACTGGCATAAATGGACCATGCCAGAATGGTCTTGAAATCTGATATCCAAAAACTGCTCCTAAATTACTGTGAGCTGCAATTGCTGAGATTACACCAAGAAGACCAAAAATATGTGCTTTTTTGTGGTCATCAAGTTCAAGAAATATAAATTCAAGAATTAGGAAAACTAAATAGAATGAATAAAGAATTCCCATCCATAAAATTGGAGATTCAAGATTTGGTGAAATTATACCCCATGTGAAAAGTCTAAATGGATGCTCAAGCTCAATAGCGATGGTTAAAAATCCTAAAATCAGACAAACTATTGCCATGAAAATTGAACGTTTTGCAAAAATTAACATTTTTTTATTTCCAAATACATGACCAATTGCAGATACAAGACATAAACCAGTTGAAGTTACAACCCAAAAAACATATGTTGATAATAGTAGTGTCAATGGGATTTTATTTGTCATATGATATGCTTTTTCATGTCCCATAAAAATTGCATAACCAGCGCCATATAATCCAATAATTAAAATCAGTATCCAAAATCCCAGCCATCCTTTGTTGACTTTTTTTAAGTTTTCTAAATGTATAATATTTGAAAGACCATTCATAGTTCCCTCCTTACGCTTTAACTACTTTTACAAATGAATATCTATCAAATCCATTCTGATGCGAAATTGGGTCAAATGCCAATTTTCTTACAAACATATTATCAAATATTCCTTTTTTATAAACCCTTGACATATGAGGAGTTAATCTACCCCATCCATGAGCAGCAAATACAATTCCTGGTCTTATTCTTTCAGTAACATAAGCTCTTACTTTTTCAGACTTTGTTTCACCAGATACAATTCTTACCCAATCTCCATTTTTTATTCCAAATTTCTTTGCATCTTCAGGATTAATCCAAAGCATATTTTCCGGATATAATTCATGTAGCCAAGGATTATTCTGAGTTCTTGCATGAGTATGAGTTGAAACTCTGCCAACAGTTAATCTCACATAACCTTCAGGTGGGTCTTCAACTTTTTCATAAACAGGTAGTGGAGGAAAACCATATTTTTTAAATTCCTCAGAATAAAGTTCAATTTTCCCAGAAGGAGTTTTAAAATATAAAAGTTCTAGGTCATCAACATATTTTGGAGTATGAGTAAAATTTATAACTCCATCTTTTTTTAATTTTTTAAAACTTATCCTTGAACGCTTACATCTTACTCTATTTACTTCCATAATATCTTTAAAATCAAAATAATCATCAAGTCCAAGCTTATGTCCAAGTTCCTTTGCAATAAGCCATCCAGGTTTTGTATCGTATAATGGGTCAATAGCTTTTTCACATAATGCAACAAATGGATGGGGATATGCTCTTATATTAAGATTATCATCCCTTTCAAGATAAGTACATTCTGGTAAAATTACATCTGCATATAAAGCAGTTTCAGTAAGCTGATTTTCAATTACTACAACAAGCTCTATCTTTTTCAACATATCAATTATTTTTTGAGTTGGAGCCATGTTTGTTACAAGATTAGTGCCATAAACAAATAAAGCTTTAACCATTCCTTTATCTGTAAGTTCTGGAAGTGAATTTAAAAATCCTTCATATTTATCACCAAGAGGATAACCATCCTTTTCTCCTGCTCCATCCACTCTTTTTGCTTTTGGATATCTTGGAAATGGATATCTCTTTATCCTTCTTTTACCACGTAACCAGAAACCTCCTTTTCTACCATAATTCCCCATCAATGCATTTAAAATTGCTATTGCTCTTACTTCTTGAGTTTCAATACCATATCTTGAATTTCTTCTTGGTGGAACTATTATGCAAGAAGGTTTAAATGAAGCTAATTCTCTTGCAATTGTTCTAATTAAATCAGCTGGAATTTCAGTTTCTTTTGATGCCCATTCAACTGAATACTGTTTTATATGATTTTTTAATTCATCAAATCCTACTGTGACTTTTTCCACAAATTCTTTATCGTATAATTCTTCATCTATCACCACTCTTATCAAACCAAGAAGGAATGCTACATCAGTGCCAGGCTTTATTGGTATCCATCTATAAGCTTTGGCTGCAGTTGTTGTAAATCTTGGGTCAACATAGACCAATTTACCACCTTTTTCCAAAAATTTAATTAATCTATACGTTTCACCTACAAGTAGAGCTTCAAGATTATTTCTACCAAAAATTATTACATATTTTGAATTTTCATAATCATATAGAGGAAAACTTGACAAATGATGTCCATAGGTGACATGCCATGCCACCTCACGGGAACCTTTTCATTGCGTCCAGCTTGCAGCATATATGTTTCTTGAACCCATAGCTTTAATCAAATGTTTAAAATGAAGTCCCCCAAATCCATGAGATGCAAGATGAATTTTTTCAGGCTCATTTTCCATTATTGGTTTTAACTTTTTAGCAATATAATTGTATGCTTCTTCCCAGCTAACTTTTTTCCACCTATCTTCACCCTTTTCTCCAGCTCTTATTAATGGAAATTTTAATCTATCTGAATCGTATAAAGCTGCAATTCCAGAGTTACCTTTTGCACAAATTCTTCCAAAATTTACAAATGATTTTGGGTTACCTTCTATCTTTTTAACAACTCCATTTACTGTTTTAACTTTTACAAGGCAGTACCAGAAACACATATTACAAACAGTATAGGTCCATTTACCTTTTTCATAAGGTTCATAATAATCTTCTTCAACGCTTCTAACTGGAGTTGCTGAAAGATATTTCAAAAGCAATGGATTAAATGATAATGCAGCAGTTCCCAACGCAGTAGTTTTTATAAATGCTCTTCGGGAAATTTTCATGAAATACCCCCTTTTTTTATTGCAAGCCTAATATTTATATATCAAATTATTAATTTCAAGTCAACAAAATGAAAAGGGGAACAAAGTTCCCCTTTGAGTATTTCAATTATTCAACATCAGGTGGGTACATGTATTTTGGTTCCATTTTGTAGGTCTGACAAAGGCCATAGTATCTCCAGCCGTTTAATCTTGATTTTGTCACATAAAAGTAATAAGAATATTTTTTAAACAATTTTTTAATCTTCTTTGGCATACCATAAGCCATAGGTTTACCTTCAAATCCATATTTAATATTGTAAACATGTTTAAAACCAGCATCTGTTAACAAATCACTTGCAAGAACAGATCTATCACCACTTCTACAGTAAATTATTAAAATGTCTGTCTTTTTGAATTTTTTTGATATCTCTTTTACAAAATCTTTGTTTAAAACTTTTTTGTATTTAAACTTTTTCCCAACTTCAGGTTTCCAGAATTTTACTGGGAAATTGTAAGCTTGATACATTTTACCATTTTTAAAGTAACAAGCATGTCCAATCAATTGATATTCTGCTCTTGTCCTAACATCAATGAGATAAGTATTTGATTGTGTAACAAGCATATGGTAAGCTTCAATTGCTGAGATAGTTTTTGCCTTTTTTGGAACAGGAAGTGGCCCTGTGTAACAGGTTGTTACCATCTGCTTTTCCATTGCATACATACTGGTGATAAAAAACACTATTAATGATACCAAACTTAAAAAGATTTTTTGTCTCATATTTCTCCTCCTTTTATAACATTATTTTTTTCAGACAAACATAATATAATTTGAACTATCACAAAAATCAATTAAAAAAATTTGATAATTCTTTTCAAAAATATTGAATTATTTTTTATTTTAAAGTAAAAAAATTTTGATGGAAATTACACTTAGACATCTTGAAATTTTTGTAGAAGTTGCAAAACAGAAAAGTATTTTAAAAGCTTCTGAAAATTTATATCTATC
>CAZQKL010000096.1:3631-7602 GCA_964593895.1 uncultured bacterium | reverse complement strand
TTATCTATTTTTTCTCCAAAAATTTTAGCAAGATTTGAAAACTTTTTTAAATTCCCAATTAAATTAAATTCCATAACATGAGGAAACATTATAGTATTTGCAACTCCATGGGGAATATGAAATTCAGCTCCAATTGGATATGCAAATGCATGAACAGCAGTAACCCCAGCATTTGCAAAAGAAATACCAGCAAGCATACTTCCTGTCAACATTTTTTCTCTTGCATCTATATTTGCTCCATTTGAATAAGCCACTCTTATATTTGGGTAAATATACTCAATTGCTTTAATTGCAAACATATCACTGATCTCATTAGCATTAATTGAAGTGTATGCTTCAATTGCATGAATTAGAGCATCCATACCAGTGGAAGCTGTTATGTGTGGTGGTAATCCTACTGTTAATTCTGGGTCAATTATTGCAATATCTGGATAAAGATATGGACTAACAATTCCTTTTTTTAACTTTTCTTCTTCATCTGATAAAATTGCAATAGGAGTAACTTCTGACCCTGTTCCAGCTGTTGTTGGAATTAAAATTTTTTTAATTCCTGGCTTTTCTATTAAATTTATACCAAAATATTTTTTTACATCTCCTTTATTTGTTAAAAGAACAGAAGTAACTTTTGCTATATCCATTGAAGAGCCACCACCGAGACCAATAATTAGATCTGCTTTAACTTTTTCACACAATTCTACTGCATCATAAACAATTTTATAATTAGGGTCTGGTTCAACTTTGTCAAAAATTTCATAAGGTAAATTATTCTTTTCAAGCTGAACTACAAGAGAATTTATTACTCCACTTTTGACTATTCCAGGATCTGTAATTATAACTACTTTTTTTACATTCATCTGGCTAATTTCTTCTGGTAAATTATTCAAAGAACCTAATCCAATAATTATTTTATGACTTGTTTGAAAGGTATAAACAGACTTCATTTTTACACTCCTTGATTTTAATTATAGGACATTTTTATAAATATTAAATGCATCTTCATATGTAATAGGTTTTGGATTATTATTAAAAAGCCTTGTTAATTTTACAACTTCATCTGTTAATTTTTTCAAATCTTTTTCTTTAATCCCAACATCTGACAATCTTATTGGAATATTTAAACTTTTTCTTAATTCATCAATTCTTTCTATAAATTTTTCCACAACTTTTTCTTTTGATTTAATCTCATTTTGAAATTCAGGATATACATAAACTGCAAGTTCATAATATTCTTCTAAAGCAGCATCTATATTAAATTTCATAACTTCAACAAGCATTAATGAATTACTTAAACCGTGAGAAATATGGAATATTCCCCCTAAAGGATATGCAAATGCATGAACCGCTGCAACAGGAGCATTATTAAATGCAAGGCCAGCAATATTTGCTCCTAAAAGCATATTTCCTTTTGCTTCAAAATTCTTTTGTTCATTAACTGCTTTTTCAATATTTTCAATAAGGATTTTAAGTGCTTCTTTTGCAAATATATTGGAAATTACATTTCTTTTGTTTTTTGAGGTATAAGCTTCAATTGCATGAACAATTGCATCCATTCCAGTGGTTGCGGTAATTTTTGGAGGCAAATTATAAACAAGTTCTTCATCAAGGATTGCTATATCAGGTAGAATTACAGGTGAAATAACTGTGCATTTAGCATCTCCTTTTGTTAAAACCGCATATTGAGTAACTTCAGAGCCTGTTCCCGTGGTTGTTGGTATAAGAAATAAAGGTAGTCTTTTACCTTTCAAATAAACTTTTCCATATATTTCATCCAAATTAACATCTGTTTTAGCAACAAGAGAAATCACTTTTGCAGTATCCATTGAAGAGCCACCACCAATACCTAAAACAGCGGATAAATTATTTTTTTTAACAATATCAAGTCCTTTAAAAACAAGTTCCTCAGGAGGATCTGGAATAACTTCAGAAAAAATTTCATATTTTATACTATTCTTTTCAACCGAATTAATAATTCCTTTTAATATTCCAGCATCAATAATTCCCTTGTCTGTTACTATTAAAAGAGAATTTATATTTAAATTTTTTAAAATCTCTCCAATGCTTTTAGTTACACCCTTTTTGTATAAAATTTTTTTCACAAAATTTACTTTAAAGCTTTTCATTTTCTCACTCCATTTAATTTTTTTGTATAATTTCTCCTCTTTCTATCACATAACTCTGGTCCACAAGTTTGGAAGAATGAGTATAATCAGATTCAGAAAGAATTATGCTTCGCCCCTCAATTTTTAATTGATTTAAAATTTCAAGTAGTCTTTTTGCTAATGCTGGGGCAACGCCTTCAAATGGTTCATCAAGTAGCAAGAGATTTTCACCATTAATAATTGCTCTTGCAAGAGCAACAAGCTTTTGCTGTCCACCTGAAAGTTGCAAAGCTTTTCTTGAAGACATTCCTTCTACTTCTGGGATAAGTTCGTAAACATAACTCAGTTTTGCATTATAATCTTTTATTTTTCTTGCAAATAAAGGAAGTAAAATATTTTCCTCAACAGTTAATTCAGGAATTAATCTTCTATCCTCAGGCATATAACCAATATTTAAATATGCTCTGTAATAAGGTTCTTTTCTTGTTATATCCTCTTTATTAATAATTATCTGTCCGTTTTTCACAGGAAGAATTCCCATTATCGCTTTCATAAATGTAGTCTTTCCAGCTCCATTTCTTCCTATTAAACCAGTTAAACTTCCTTTTGGAACTTCAATTGATACATTTCGCAAAATATGGTGTTTACCAATAAAAACATTTATATCTTTTACAATAAGCATTTTAATTATTTCTCCTTTTTTGATAACTCAAATCCAATAACGTATTTTTTTACATTTTCATCATTTAAAACTATAGATGTTTCTCCATCAGCTATAACCTTTCCTTCATAGAATGCAATTACTCTTGGAGTATATTTTTCAATTATCTCCATATCATGTTCAATAAACAATACAGATGCTCCTGTTTCTTTGACCCCCTCCATAACTATATCCATTAATTCAAATTTTTCTTCAATTGCCACTCCACTTGTAGGTTCATCAAGAAGTAAAACTTTTGGTTCTCCTATTACAGCCATTGCAATATCAAGTAATTTCTTAATCCCTTGGGGAAGTTTACTTACCTTTTCATTTTCATATTCTGATAAATTAAATCTTTTTAAAATATCCATAGCTTTTTTGATTTTATTTTTTTCTTTAAAAGTTTTTAGTAAGCTTATAAATTCTTTATTTTTTATTGTTTGAGCAACAATTACATTTTCAATTACAGTTAAATCTTCAAAAAGCTGGGGAATTTGAAAAGATCTATGTATACCTTTTTTTGTAATTATTCTTGGTGGAAGTCCTGTTATATCTTCACCTTCATAAAAAATTTTCCCTTCAGTAGGTTTTATATATCCTGTTATCATATTTACAAAAGTGGTTTTACCTGCTCCATTTGCACCTATTATCCCCACTATTTCACCTTTTTCAATTTTAACATTTATATTTTCTGCAGCTACCACTCCATCAAAACTTTTATGTAAAGAAACTGTTTCAAGAATTGGAACCATAACTTTTATCCTCTTTTTTTAAAAATTTCCTAATTGACAATAATCCTTCAGGAAGAAAAATTATTATAATTAAAAGAATTGAGCCGAGAATTATGTGCCATGTGTAAGGAGAAATATTGTAAGCATAAGTATGAATAAATTCAAAAATTATTGAAGCAATAAAAGGTGCAACAACATGCATTGTTCCGCCCAGTAATGCAACAAAAACAAACTCACCTGAAGTTGTCCAGTAAGCCATGTTTGGATCAACATGTCCTGATATAAATGCTGTTAATGTCCCTCCAATTGTTGAAAGTATAGCAGCAATAAGATAATTTATAAAAATTATTAATTTTGGAGAAACTCCAAGATATTCCACTCTTATCTCATTTTCTTTGGTAGCAAGAGAAGTGTATCCAAATTCAGAAAAAAATATTTTAT
>CAZQKL010000096.1:0-3531 GCA_964593895.1 uncultured bacterium | reverse complement strand
TCATTTTCTTTGGTAGCAAGAGAAGTGTATCCAAATTCAGAAAAAAATATTTTATGAGTAAAAAAAATTACAAAATATGTTATTAAAATAATGAGTAATAAAATTAATATATTCCCTGTTTGAAAAGATAAATTTATAGAAAAATATGATGGCAAATTAACATTAAATCCATCAGTGCTTCCAAGAACTTCTGTTTTAACAATAATTCCATAAAGAATCATGGAAAAAGCAAGAGTAAACATTGCAAAAAAGATGTCTCTGTAATTACAAAGTAAAATTCCAAGAATTATTGAAATAACTAAACTTATAAATATTCCAATAATTAAAATCAAAAAAAAATCATTTATTCCAAAAAATTTCTCACACATTCCAGCGACATATCCACCAATGCAATAAAATAATCCCTGACCAAAAGATACCAAACCTACTCTCATAAGTAATACTATTCCTAAGACCACAAGAGCTTTAGTTAATGATATTGTAAAAAGAAATGTTAGCCATTTAGGAAAAATAAAATTTCCAATAAAAATAATTATTAGAGAAATAATTGTGATAAAATTGATTTTCTTATCCATACTAATATCCCTTTAAATTTTTCTAACTTTAGCTTTAACAAATAAACCATGTGGTCTTACAGCAAGAACTAAAGCCATAACACCATAAATAACAAAAAGTTCAATTTGTGGTAGAAGATGAACTGCAAAGGCTCTTGCCATTCCCACAAGAAGTGAACCTACAAGAGCACCCTCTATACTTCCAAGTCCACCTATTACAACCACTGCAAAAGCAATAATAATTATCTGAATTCCCATTCCTGGAACAATTGAAATTGCTGGAGCAGTTAATCCTCCTGCTAAAGCTCCAAGCATACATCCAATAGCAAATGTAATAATATAAACCTTTTTTACATTAATACCCATTGCCATACTTATTTCCTGGTCATGTATTACTGCAATTAAAAGTCTACCAAATCTTGTTTTATTTAGCCAAAACCATAAGATTATACCAATTATAATAGCTACCACTATTAAACATAAATCATAATTTGTGAAAGAAATTCCAAATAATTTTGTCCTTCCCAACAATGTATAAGGTTGATATGCAAAATAACCTTCAACTCCCCATATTAACTTTATTACATCCTCTAAAATTAACAAAACAGCATAAGTTACAAGAATCATAATAATCTCGTCTTTTCCATACATTATTCGTAATATTCCCCTTTCAATGATAACTCCAGAAATTATTCCAGCTATCATAGAACCAAATATAAAAAATATATAACTACCCAATGGGGGATAATTATGATTAAAGTAAAACCCAACAATAGTTGCAGCAGTATAAGCTCCAATAGCATACATGCTTCCATGAGCTAAATTCAATATTCTCATTACTCCGTAAATCAATGTAAGTCCTGTTGAAACAATAAAAAGCCATGAGCTATACACAAGCCCATCTATTATAATAACCCAGTAATTCATTATTTATCCTCACACATAGAAATAAGCCGGGGATTCCCCGGCAAAAATTATTTACATTTAGCACCTTTCATTCCACCTTTAATCCAGTCAATACTTTTAACTCCATCAGGTGGATTAACGCATTCTGCAGGATACCATTTAACATTAACAAATGTTGGTTTTCCATTTTTTAATTCATATTGACCATAAGCAATCCCTTGAATTGCTTGATGACCTTTTCCAAGTTTCATTCTTACAGTTCCGCTTGGAGCTTTAAATGTAAGGTATTCAAATGCCTTAATTATGTCCTCTTGGGTGAAATTTTTCTTCTTCATTGCAGCTTTTTCAGCAGCTGCTTTTAAACCAAAAATTGCTTGAACCATTTTATATGCTGGATATGTAGGTGGAGTTCCATATCTTGCTATATAATTTTTCCTAAACCATCTGTTTAATGCATTATCAGGTGCATACAATCCAAATGGACCTCTTGCTCCAATAATTGCTCCTTTTGGCATCTGTTTTGCCAACCTAAACATAGAAGCTTCACCACATGTAAATATTGGAATTTGATTGTCAAACAATCCTCTTGCATCTCCCTGTAAAATTAAAGCTTCAAGGTCTCCACCCCAGAAACTTGAATGAATAAAATCAGCAGGACTCATCATTAAAGCAGATATTTCAGCTCCATACTGTCCTTGAAATATTTTTGGGAAAAGAACTTTTTTAATTTTAATATCAGGTTTTAATACTTTTAACGCTGTTATAAAATCATTCCAGGAATCATGTCCCCAAGCATAATTTTGATTAATAGCAGAAATTGTCTTTAAATCTTTTTTCAAATCAACTATATATCTTGCTGCACCCACACTATCAATTGTTGCAGTTAATCCAGTTCTAAAAACATAATGATATGAACGTTCTTCAAATATTCTTGGAGTTCCACAATCAAAAAAAACTGTTAATTTACCAAGCTCTTCAGCTACAGGAGCTATTGCAAGACAATGACCACTTGAGATATAACCAATTACAGCATCAACATTTTTATGTTGAACAAGGTTTCTATATTCTTCTACCTGTTTAGTAGCACTTCCAGCTTCATCAACCCACACAACCTCAATTTTTTTACCAGCAATACCAATCTTATTGTATGGAGCTGGAACTTTTCCTTTATTTAACTGTTCTACAGTTAATTCAGCAGCTTTTTTTGAAGGAATACCAAATGGACCTGCAGCTGCTCCTGAAAGGAATGTAACTATTCCAATTCTAAAAGTATTTTTTGCAAAAATGGAAGTAAAATTAAACACTAAAAAAAACATAAAGCTCAATAAAATAATCAAACCTTTTTTCAAATACTTCATGGTAACCTCCTTTTTAAAATATTTTTTTACAATTAAATTAATTGCAATTAATATGCCTAAAATGAATTACTTAAAACATTGAATAGTTATAAAATTCACGATAATTTTATTTGCATAAATGCAATTTTATAAAATCAAAAATTTTAATTTTCAAAATTTGTTTTATTTAAGATTTGCTTTGCAAAAAATCAATATATTGCATTTTTGCAACTATTGATTGATTTTAATATTAAGCTTCTGGAGTTTCCTAAGAAGAGTGGATGGATGAATATTTAAAGATTTAGCAGCGTGAGTTAAATTTTTATATTTTGGTATTGTTTTTAAAAGAAATTTCTTCTCAAACTCTGTTATAACTTCTTTTAAAGATTTTCCATCAGCAATATTATCCTCTAAGTAAAATTCATCTTTAAACTCATGAGGTAAATCACTTAATTTTATTTCATCATCTTCGCTTAAAATTAACATCCTTTCCACAATATTTTGCAATTCTCGTATATTCCCAGGATATGGATAATCAAGCATTTTTTCAATAACTACAGATGGAATTTTTTTGTTCATGCCAGTTTTTTTGTTGAAATCCTTTACAAATTTATAAATCAATAACGGAATATCTTCTTTCCTTTCCCTTAAAGGAGGAATTTTTATTGGGATAACATTCAACCTATAATATAAATCCTCTCTAAATTTTCCTTTCTCCACATAATCCTTTAAAT
>CAZQKL010000095.1:0-8224 GCA_964593895.1 uncultured bacterium | reverse complement strand
ACTAAATAAATTCTAATTATTTTCTGTATTATTGTTGGATTAACCTACATCAAATTAAGGAAAAGAAATCTTTTAAAATCTTAATTTTTCCCTTTGTGCCAGAAATTAACTTTTCTTTATAAAATTTATTCAAAACTTTAGTAACCGTTTCTCTTGTAAGTCCAAGTTCTTTTCCAATATCAGAATGGGTTGGAAGTTCAATTAGATATGGGTCTTTTTTCTCTTTAAGATTTTTAGCTATTTTTTCTTTGAGATAAAACTTTAATTTATCTTCCGCCCTTGTTAAGGTTAAAAGATAAATTTTTTTATTTGCCAGACGAAGTCTGTTAATTATTTCAATTAAAAGAAGATAAGTTAATTCAACATTTTCTTTTATAAAATTTAGAAAATCTTCTTTTTTAACTTCAATAACTTTACAATTGGTTAAACTTATGACATTTGCACTTCTTCCAGTATTGTTGAAAAGAGCCATTTCTCCAAAAAAATTAGGAGGTGTAAGAATTGCTAAAATAATTTCATCTCCACTTTCAGTAAAAAGAGATATTTTAACTTTACCATCTATTAAAAAGTAAACTTTATCACCTTCCTCTCCTTGGAGTATAATAACCTCTTCAGATGAGAATTCTTTTAATTTGCCATATTTCTTAATCTTTTCAATAAAGTTATTTATTGGCACTTTTCTTTCTTTTTATGAATTCCAGAGCCTTTTTAGCTTCAATAAAGTCTGGTTTTAATTCTAAAGCTTTTTTAAGGTTTTTTATTGCTTCATCATACTCTTTTTTTTCATAATAAGCTCTTGCAAGATTGTAGTATAAAACTTCATCCTCAGGGTCTATTGCAATTGCTTTTTTGTAATTTTTTATTGCTTCATCATACATCCCCTGTTTTCTTAAATTTATTGCGTATTCGTTAAAAATATGCTTATTTTCTTTGTCAAATAAATCCTCAAGTTCTCCAATTTTTTTTAAATATTCTTTAGCTTTTTCAATTTGACCTGTTTCAAGATATACTTTACTTAATCCATGATGAGCTCTAAGATTTTTTTCATCATATTTAAGAGCCATTCCAAATTCATATTCAGCACTATTATATTCCTTGTTTTCAAGGTGTCTTTCCCCAGTTTTAACATGCTCTTCAGCTTTTAATTTTTTAGGGTCAAGTTTTTTTTGCTGTTTTTGAAAAGTTTCTAAATCTGCAACATATTGATATTCCTTTAAAAATTTATTAAGTTCAATTTTTTCTGGTAATCCAACAGGTTGGTGGTGAACATTTAGAATATCCACTTCAACAAGATTATCACTTACCTGCTTTGCATAGTAATAATTTTTAGAAACTGTTTTTTTGGCAGTATGGCCAGTTCCAATTGTTATAACACTTTCTTTTACATAAACTCCTTCTTTTATATTATCTTCCATAGCTTCTCCTTAAAAGAAAGGATTAAATCTCTTTTCATATCCAATAGTTGTTTCAGGTCCATGTCCTGGAAAAACTTTAGTATCATTAGGTAAAACAAATAGTTTTTCTCTTACTGAATTTATTAAAGTTTGATAATCGCCACCTGGAAGGTCTGTTCTTCCAATAGAACCTGCAAATAGAGTATCTCCAACAAAAACAGCATTATAACCTTCAAGAATAAAAGAGCATGAGCCTTTGGAATGACCTGGAGTATGCAAAGTTTTTAAAAGTATTTCTTCTCCTACATATATTTCATCTCCTTCATCAATAAACATATCTGGTGGAGGGGAATCTTTTACATGAATACCAAACATCATGGCGGTTGTGGAAATGTTAGTAATCATTGGCGCATCTTCTCTGTGAATTAATAATTTTGCATTAGTTGCCAATTTTAAATCGTAATTTCCTGCAACATGGTCAAAATGACCATGGGTGTTTAAAATATATTTTAGATTCAAATTAAATCTTTCAAGGTAAGAAATTATAATATCAACATTTCCACCAGGGTCAATAACAATTGCATTATAAGTTTTCTCACATCCTAAAATAAAGCAGTTAACTTCTAATGGACCTACAACAAGAGACTGAAAGATCATATTGCCTCCTTTAATCTAAATTATGGATGTGTTTTCTATCACATTAAAAATTTTTATTCAATATTTTTTCTTTTAAAAATTTTTATTAAATGGTATAAAAAATTAAAGGAGGAAGTTATGAAAAAGGCAATTATTGTTGTTGATATGACAAAAGATAATGTAACAGGGATTTTTGAAAAATTGTGTGAGCCTATAATTCCTGTTATTAATAAATTAACTGAAACTTTTAGGAAGCATAATTTACCTGTAATTTTTGCAAATGACAGTTTTTTTGAAGATGATTTTATTTTTAAAGGTAAAATGAAACCTCATTCATTGAAATATACAGAAGGTTCAGAAGTTACTGAAAAACTTATTGTAAAAAAAGGTGATATAATTTTACCAAAAAGGAGATTTTCTGCTTTTTTTAAAACTGACCTTGATATGACATTAAGAACAAGAAAAGTTGAACAAGTTTGTGTTTGTGGAATAACTTCAACTTTCTGCGTTCTTGCAACAGCTTTTGATGCTTTTTGTAATGATTTTGCAACAGTAATTATTGAAGATGCAACAACCGCTCATAAAATTGAATTCCATAATCAAGTTATGAACTTTTATAGAAAAAACCCTTTACAGCCATATTTTGAAATTAAAACTTCTGAAGAAATAATAAAGGAGATAGAGGAAAATGTTTAAATTTTCAGCAGTATCTTCTGGAATAAAAAAAAATAACCAGTTAGATTTAGGATTAATTTTTTCTGAAAAACCTTTTTCTGCATGGGGAGTTTTTACAAAAAATAAAGTTAAATCTGCACCAGTTTTATATTCTCTGGACAGCCTTGCAAAATATAAAAAATTTCAGGTAATAATTGTAAATAGTGGAAATGCGAACGCATGCACTGGAAATGAAGGGATTTTAACTTGCTATGAAATTGAAAAAGAAATTCGCAAAATATTTTCATTAAATGATGATATAGGAATTTTACAGGCTTCTACTGGAGTAATAGGAGTCAAATTACCAAAAGAGAAAATCATTAACAAAATCTTTTTTTTAAAAGAAAACTTGAACCAGGAAAACTATTTGGATTTTGCGAAAGCAATTATGACAACTGATAATGAATTAAAGGTTTATGAATTTAAAGATAAAGATTTTTATATCTTAGGGATTGCTAAAGGTGCTGGAATGATTCATCCTAATATGGCAACAATGCTTGGATTTATATTTACAGATGCAAAAGTAAAATTAATGGGAAGAATTTTTAAAGAAATAATTGATGAAACATTTAATTCAATCAGCGTTGATGGTGATACAAGCACAAACGATACAGTTTTTTTATGTTCTCTTGAAAAAAAAGAGATTGATGCTAAAAGGTTTAAATTGGCTTTATTTGAAGTGTGTGATAATTTGGCAAAAATGATTGTTAAAGACGGTGAAGGAGCAACAAAATTTATAAAAATTTTGGTTACACAGGCTAAAAGTAATCTTGATGCTAAAAAAATATGTGAAAAAATAGCTACCTCATTGCTTGTTAAAACAGCATTTTTTGGTTCTGACCCAAATTGGGGAAGGATTTTATCAGCAATTGGTAATTCTGGTGCATATTTTGATAAAGATAAAATTACCATCTATTTTGGTAGAAATAAAGTTGTTGAAAATGGAGTAGAAGCTGAAGGTTTTAATGAAAATAAAGTGATTGAATATTTAAAAAATAACAGGGAAATTGATTTAATTATTAATTTAAACATAGGTGATGGTTCCTGGAAATATTATACCTGTGATTTGTCTTATGAATATGTGAAAATTAACGCTGAATACAGAACTTGAGGAGAAAAATGGAGATAAAAGAGCTTGTCAATGTAATTAAAAAACTAAGAGCACCTGATGGATGTCCATGGGACAGGAAACAAACTCCAAAATCTTTAATTTCAGCTTTTCTTGAGGAAGCTTATGAACTTATTGAGGCAATTGAAGAAGAAGATAGTGAAAAAATAAAAGAAGAACTTGGCGATGTTCTTATGCATATTGTTTTCCAATCTGTATTTGCAGAGGAAAAAGGAAGATTTACAATAGATGATGTGATTAATGATGCTGTAGAAAAAATAAAACGAAGACATCCACATGTATTTGGAGATGTTAAAATTAATTCAATGAGTGAATTACATGAAACATGGGAAAAAATAAAATCAAAGGAAAGGGGAAAAGAAAATAGAGGAATTTTTGATGGAATACCTAAAACTTTACCTGCTTTATTTTTTGCTTATAAAATAACAAAAAAAGCAGAAAAAGTAGGTTTTGACTGGCCTGATATAGCAAATCTATATGAAAAATTTAATGAAGAACTTGAAGAATTAGAAGAAGCTCTGATAAGTGGAAAAAAAGAACAGATAGAAGAAGAACTTGGAGATGTTTTATTTATGATAGTTAATCTCGCAAGAAAATTGAGAATTAATCCAGAAGAGGCATTAATAAAGACAAATAAGAAATTTTTAAAAAGATTTAGTTTCATTGAGGAAAATTTGAAAAAAGAAGGAAAAAGTTTTAATGAAGTTAATCTTGAATATATGGATATGCTCTGGGAAAAGGCAAAAGAAAAAGAGAATTGTGGAAAACTTAAAAGTGAGGATAATTAATGGGAATTTTATTAATTAGAAAAAATCAGTTATTTCAATATATTAAAGAAATTACTAATCTTATCGGTAAATTAAAATTTTTTTCACATAATTTGTGGAAAACCTGTGGAAAAAATTGTGAGTTTAAGTATGTATTTATGAAAAATTTTACATTTATATCATTTTGATTAAAATTTAAGCAGGTGTAAGATGCTATATTTTTTTGCTATTTTTTTAATTCTTCCAACATTGGAGCTTTATCTTTTAATAAAAATTGGTTCAATAATTGGTGCTTTTAAAACTGTAGTTATTATTATTGGCACAGGTTTTTTAGGTGCATATCTTGCCAAAAAGGAAGGATTAGCAATTTTGAGAAATATAAAAAAATGCCTTGAAAGAGGTGAAATGCCAGCATATCATTTAATTGAGGGATTACTTGTATTAATTGCAGGAGTTATGCTTTTAACACCTGGATTTTTAACAGATATTTTTGGTTTTTTAATGTTATTTCCAGGCTCAAGGCAAATTTTTATTAAAATGATGATTAATTATTTGAACAGAAAAATTGAAAAAGGTGATGTTAAAATATTTTTCTATTTTTAAATCTTTCCTTGATTACAAATTTCATAAATCCCCTTTTTTAGCTGGATTTAAAATAACATATAAATGCAATTTAACCTGCAAACATTGTCCATTTTATAAACTTAAATCAAGAGATTTATCTTTTGATGAAGTAAAGGAAATAATTGATAAACTTAACAAAAGAGGAGCTAAATTAATTATTTTTGAAGGAGGAGAACCTACTTTATGGAAGGATGGTGAGAAAGATTTCAATGATGTTTTAAATTATGCTAAAAAGAAATTTTTAAGTGTTAATTTCACAACAAATGGTTTAAATGGTTTTAATTTTAATGCAGATGCTATCTGGGTAAGTATTGACGGGTTGAAATTTCATCACGATTTAATAAGAGGGGAGGGAGTTTTTGAAAAAGTTTTAAAAAATCTTAAAAAATTTAAAAGAGAAAGAATTTTTATAAAAAAAAGAAAATTATTTGCAAATGTCTGTATAAATTCAGAAAATTTAAAAATTATCCCAAAATTATTTATTTTTCTAAAAAATTATATTGATGGGATAACCATTCAATTTTATTATCCTTATGGTGAAAATTTTAAATTTTGGGTTAAAAAAAAAGATAGAGTTAAAATTTTAAATAAAATCATTGAGCTTAAAAAGAGGGGAATTCCAATTTTAGATTCTGTAACCTGTTTAAACAATCTAAAATATAACACATGGAAATGTCATCCAGAATTACTTATTAATGCTGACCCAGATGGGAAAATAACTCAAGGATGCTATCTAAAAAATAGAGATAAAATAAATTGCAAATATTGTGGATTTGCAGCTCATGTGGAATTATCTCAAGCATTTGACCTGAAATTATCATCAATTTTAACTGGGTTAAGAATATTTTTATAGCTTGATTTTAAATGTTTTTTTATGATATTTCTATTTTGTTATGTTTGAAAAACGTATAAACCTTGAAATTTTAAAAAAAGAACCTGATTATAAAGGGTCTGTTCAAAATTTATACTTTTTAAACAATTATATTCTATGTGAAACAACAACAGGTGGAAGTGTATTTGATGTTGGCACAATTTTCAATATTCCAGAAAGTGATATTTACAGAACTGTTATTAGGCATTTAATTTATTCTAAGTTAAATTCAGGTGAAGATTTTGATGAAATTTATAAATTTTTTCCAGAAGATTTTAAAATCTCAATAAAAACTCATCATATTGGAATTATTGATAAAAAAAGTGGTGAAATTGTTAAAGATAAAAAATTTATTCTTTCAAATCTCACTCTTGTAAAAAAATTTAAAATTATAAAACCAGTTCAATTTAAAATTTTTAATAAAATTTTATGGGATTATCATAGCCATCATATAGATGATAATTTTGTTATTCCACTTGAAAACATAATTAGATTTGGCATAACTCCTCAATCTTCAGTTTATAAAAGATTTTTAAAAGCAGATGAAAGGGGAAAAAACGAGATTCTTAATTCCTTAATGGTTGAAAATTTATATCCGTGGCAGAAATTTTCAAAACCAATACTTGATTTTACAACAAAATATGAACCTCAAGATAGGGCAGTATCTTATCAAGAAGCTTTATATATTTCAGGATTAGATAGAGAGCTTTTTAAAAAATTGATATTTTCTACATATTTTTGTGCCTACTTTGTCTACAATTTTTTTAAAAAAGTTGGGCTTGAGCTTTGGGATTTAAAGCTTGAATTTGCAAAATCTGGAGAAGACATAATTCTTGTAGATACCATTGATACAGATTCAATAAGAATAACAATAAACATTGATGGGAAAAGGGTTCATTTTAACAAGCAGTCTATTAGAGACTATTTTATAAAATTTCATCCAGATTGGATTAAAGCCATAGAGGATGCAAAAAAAATAGCAAAGGAAAAGGGAATAGATTTTCATGAAATTTTAAAAGAAAAATATCCTCAACCTCCAGAAATAGACAAAGGTTTTATACAACTTCAGAGTAAGAAGTTAAAAACTCTTGTAAATGTATTATTGGGCAAAGAAGAAAAGAGTAAACTTGAAGAACTTGCAAAAGAGGAATTAAAATTTTTTAGATAAGACTTCTTCAGAAATTTTTTTACCATATTCAATAATTTCTTCAGCTCTATGAAAATCAAAAACTTCTCCAATATCTCTGGGAATCTCAATTAAAATATCTGGGGAATAATTTGCAAGCTGGTATTTTGTTATTTTTGTTTGCATTAAATAAACAGATTGAAGCATGATGTTAATTATGTTTAAATTTTCATCAATTTCTTTTGAAATTATGCTATCAGTTTTTGATAAATGTGCAGGTTTTTCAGAATTTACATCCACAGCAATAATTAAATCAACCTGTTCATTTAAAACAGGTGCAATTGGTAAAGGATTTAATACCCCACCATCAACAAGTACCATTCCATCTTTTATGAAAGGAGTAAAAATTCCAGGAATAGCTGTAGATGCCTTTAAGGCATTATAAAGAGAACCTTTTCTTATCCATACTTCTTTCTTTTTTATAATATCAACAGCAACAGCTGTAAATCTTATTTTGAAATCTTCAATATTTACATCTCCAATCAAATTTTTTAAAAAATTCATAACTTTATCTTCTTTAAAAATTCCTTTTTTACTAAATGATAATTTGAGCAATTTAATTACATCAACTTTTTGCAAAGATTTAACCCATTGAGTATAAACATTTAATTTTCCAGCAGAATAGACTCCTCCAACAACAGCACCCATAGAAGAGCCTGCTATTGAAACTATTTCAAAACCATATTTTTCAAGAGTTTCTATAACTCCAATATGAGCATAACCGCGGGCTCCACCAGAACTTAATGCAAGAGCTACTTTTTTCATTGACTTTTGTCTAAAATTTTTATTTATTTTTAAAGTTATTACAATTTAGGATGGATGTCAATCTAAATTTGATTTTTCTAAGTTATTTTGATATATTTCAAACATGAAAAAACTTAAAAAACTTCCAATAGGCCAATC
>CAZQKL010000094.1:0-8313 GCA_964593895.1 uncultured bacterium | reverse complement strand
AGGTTATATACATAAGGAAGGTCTTTTTTTAAAAGCTCTCCTTCTTTTATTAATGTATTTACAATATTATAGCAGGTGTTATCTTGCAAATTATTGAGTAAATTATTCATTAATAATCTCAATATTTTTTGCGATAAATGTTATATCTATATCTTCCCTTAGGACATCTGCTTCAATAATTTTATCCTCAACATAAAACAGAAAAATTTCATTAAAGAACTTAATTTTTGCAATTCTTTTATTTTTTAATTTCTCATCTGTGAGATAAATAATTAATTTTTGTCTATCTCTATCAAAATTTACAATAAATCCTTCTTTTCTCTTAATAATCTTCTCTGTTTTTGTCGCAGCTGGAAAATCTATTTTATTTAAAATTGCAGAAATCTTTTCTGAAAGCTCTTTTTTTGTTAAAATTTTATTCATTAGAAAATCCCTCACTTCTTCTAATTCAATTTCTCTAAATTTATACTGAATTGCTCCCTCTGGAACGGTAAGTCCTGTATATTTTTCAGGAATTTTCTTTCCTTTAAACTCGTAATCCTTTAAAATTTTTATATATTTTTTATCAATCGTGCTGATATATTCTCCAATTTTTTCAATAGGAATACTTATCTTCTCCATAATAGCCATGAATTTATCTCCATTAAATTCAAATATAAAATCTTTATCTGTGGCAAAATCTACCCATTCAGATACCTTATATCCTGTATAAAAATCTTCCTCTTTTTTTATTGATAAAAACAAAAAATTATCAATTTCATAAATTTTCCCAGTCTCTTCCTCATTTCTTACCTTAAATCGCAAAACTTCTTCTGCAATTTTATATTCTTTAGATTCAATGCATGGCATTGAACATTCATTAGATGAAGCTTTTTCATAACATACTAATTCATCAGCATGTTTATCAAATTTTTCTTTATCTTTTAACCTCAGATATATCTCAAATAATTCTTCAAGATACTTTCCCATAAATTCCTCTTATTATATTTAACAAATTTTATCACATATTTCTGACTGAAAAAATTTTTCTAAAGCTACCTTAACAGCTTCCTCTGAAAAATTATAAATATTCTGAATATTTCTCAATCTCTTTTTAACTCTTTCAATTGCCTTGTATTTTGCATCTCTCGACATATCTTTAAAAAAATAATACTTTTCAGAATTTACATAGTAACACAAGATTTTTATTTCTCTTTCTTTTAACTCTTTTTTTATAATTTCAAAAAATTGCACAATTTCAGAGTAAATCTCCGGGATAAAAATCTCATCTTTTATTTTAATCTCAATTTTAATCTCATCTGGTATCTCTTTTCTCTTTTTCTCATTAAATTTGTTTATTAAAAAATTTTTTATCATTACGTTTAAATAATGGCTATTTTTAAAATTTAAACCATTTTTCCATTTTTGAATTAAAAATTCATGATAAAGGCTTTCTATATCCTCATTTATCTGGAATGTTTTTGCAATTGAATAGAATTGTAAATATAATTTTTTATAAATTTTTTCTTCCATAAAACATAAAAAAATTAACCTTTTGAAATATTTCTGTCAATAGATTTTTTATTTTTCTTGACATTTTTGAAGCTATTAATCAATATTAAGAAAATTCATTTGTGGAGGTAAGTATGGATGCAAAAACTTCAAAATTAGCAGGAATCATTTTTTTTATTGCAATTTTAACATTTTTCTTTTCAGTTACAGGATTTTTTCCAATAAATTTCATGATAATTTTAAAATATGGAATTGGAATAGTTGTAGCGATATTTCTTATTATTGAAACAATTTTTATTGTTCCCCAGCAGGAAGTTTATATAATTGAGAGATTTGGAAAATATGCAAGACATTCTTTTGCTGGATTAAATTTTAAAATCCCAATTATTGAAAAAGTTGCATATAAATTATCTCTTAGAGTTCAACAGTTAAATGTTAAGGTTGAAACTAAAACAAAAGATAATGTTTTTGTAAATATTATAGTTTCAGTCCAATATCTTGTGAATAAGGAGAAAATTTATGAAGCAACATATAAATTGACAAGTGTAAAAGATCAGATAAGTTCTTATATTTATGATGTTGTAAGAGCTGAAGTGCCTAAATTGGAACTTGATGAAGTTTTTGAAAGAAAAGATGATTTGTCTCTTGCAATTAAAAAGGAGCTTGGAGAAGTAATGGATAATTTTGGATATATAATTTTAAAAGCTCCAGTAACAGATGTTGACCCTGCAAAAAATGTAAAGGAAGCAATGAATGAGATAAATGCAGCTAAAAGATTAAAAGAAGCAGCAAAAGAGAAAGCTGAAGCTGAAAAAATTAAAGTTGTAAAACAAGCTGAAGCTGAAGCAGAGAGCAAAAGACTTCAAGGAGAAGGGATAGCAAACCAAAGAAAAGCAATTATTATAGGGTTAAAAGAATCTATTGAAGATTTTAAAACTTCTCTTGGAATGGAAAGTGCTCATGAGGTTATGATGCTTGTGCTTTTAACACAATATTTTGATACATTAAAAGATATTGGTATAAATTCAAATACGAATACAATTTTGATGCCACATTCTCCAGGTGAGTTAAATAATATTAGACAGCAAATAATTGAAGCAATTTTAGTTGGAAAAGGATCTGGGGAAGAGAAACAATGATTTTAAGAATTATTTTTTTATTCATAGCGTTATTTCCTAATTGCATTTGGGGACAAAATGAATATTTTCAAAATCTTGTGAATTCTGCATATAAAAATAATTTTTACATAAAATCATACAAAGAATATCTAAACTCAATAAAGAAAAATATAGATATTGCAACTGGGAATTATTATCCTAAAATTGATTTTTCATACAAATTTATTGGGACAAAAGAGCCTTCTGAAGCTGCATTTTTAAAAGCAAAACAGGGTAGACTTTCAATGGGGTATTATTACAAATATATGGCAAATCCACCTTTTGTAAAAGACCATCAGTTTATAATTTCATTATTGCAACCTATTTTTTCAAAAGGTAAAATAGGATTATCAAAAAAACAGGCTAAACTTAACTATGAGGCTGGAGAATTATCTTTTAAGGAAGTAAAAAGAGAAATTAAGTTTAGGATTTTCAAAGTGTTAATAAATGTTAATAAACTTTTTGAAAATATAAAAATTGCTGAAAATATGAAAAAAAGAGCAGAAATATATCTTAAAACAATTGAAAATTTCTATAAAAATGGAAAAGCATTAAAATCAGATTACTTTTATGCAAAATACCATCTTAAACAAGCTGAGATTAATTTAGAAACTTTAAAAAATACCTTAAATAAATTTAAATTTGTATTAAAAGAATTAACTGGCAAAGAGTTTCCTTTAAAAAAAGTTAATTTTGAAATCTCTAAAAAATTGGATATTCAGGATTTAATTAATTTTGGAATTGAAAATAGAGACGATATAAAAGCGTTCAAAAATTACATTAAAATTGCAGAAATAGAGATTAAAAAAAGAAAAAATAATTATTTACCCGAGATATATGGATTTGCGAATTATGAAAAAAATTCAGAGGATTTTTTTAATAATAATAAAAGTGGCTATACAATAGGTGTTGGAATTAAATTTAATATATTTAATGGAATGATTGATAAAAATAGAATTTTGCAGGCAAAATATAATCTTATGAGAATGAAAAATCTTTTATATGAAAAGGAAGAAGCTTTAAAAAGAGAAATAAGAAATAGCTACATTGATTTTATAAATGCTCAATTTACATATAATAGTTTAAAAAAATTAGTTAATTCAAATAAAATTGCTCTTGAAATTAGTGAAAAAAGATTTAGCCAAGGTCTTGAAAGAATAACAACTCTTGTTGATATGGAAACAAATTACAAAAATTCATTATATAAATTAAATGAAGCAAAGTGGGATATGGTTTTAAAGTATTATACAATTTTATACAAAGCTGGAAAATTTTAATGGAGATAAATTATGCGTAAATTTTTTCTTTTTTTTATTTTAACTTTAATATTTTTTTATTCTTCATGTTTAAAAAAAGAAAAATTTAATAATTTTAAGTTTAAAGCAGTAAAAGTGAGAACTAAAAATTTTTTTTATAAAAGAATTCCCAAAATTGTATCAATTGACGGTTTTGTCTCTTCAGAAAAGATTGCATTCATTACACCTAAAATAGATGGCTATATTGAAAAGATAAATGTTAAACCAGGTGATAGGGTAAAAAAAGGTGATGTTCTTTTGATAATTAAAAATAAAGAGATAGAAAAAAAAGTAAAATCAATAAAATTCAAGCTTCAAAGTTTGAATATTCAAAAAAAAGAGACTAAAATTTTAATAAATTTATACAAAAAATCTTTATCTCAAGCAGAAGCAAATTTTCATTTAGCTAAAAGCAATTTTTACAGATATAGAAATCTTTTAAAAACAGAAAGTATTACAAAAGAAGAGTTTGATAAAATTCATACTCAATTTATAAATGCAGAGCTTGAAGTAAAAAAAGCAAAAGATTTACTTGAAATTAACAAGTTAAAGTTAATACAAATTACAAAGGAAATTAAATCTTTAGAAAGTTCATTGGAAGAGCTTGAAGTTCTATCTTCATATAGGATTCTCAAAGCACCTTTTTCTGGAATTATTCTTGAAAAATATCTTGATATTGGGAATTATGTAACTCCTGGAGTTAAAATTTTAAAGCTTGGAACTTTAAAAAAAGTTGCATATTTTTCAGTTCCTTTGAAATATTTAAAATACTGTTCTGTTGGAAATTATGTTTTCATAAATAATAAAAAAGCAAAAATTATTGAAATTATTCCAGAAATAGAAGCTTCTCAATTTAAGATTAAAGTTTCATTAAATAGTATGAATTTTGTTAATGGACAATATTTAAAAGCTAAATTTATAGCAGATTTTAGAAGGGCAATAGTGCTACCAAAAAATTTAGTAAAAAGATTAAATGACCTCTATTATGTTTATGTTTGTAAAAATGGGTTTGTTATAAAAACATTTTTAACTGGAAAGTTCATATCTAATGGATTTTTGGTAAATAGTGGATTATCCCAAAAAGATAAAGTTATTTTAACACCAATTAATAATTTTCAGTCAAATTTAAGGTGTGAAAATAAGATAAAATGACAAATAAAGGTATTGCTGAAAGGATAAGTTCACTTTTTATTCAATCAAAGATAACTCCACTTGTAATAATTGGCGCAATTTTAATTGGAATTTTCGCTGTAATTTTAACCCCTAAAGAGGAAGACCCACAAATTATTGTGCCAATGATTGATATATATGTGCCATATCCTAATGCAAATGCTAAAGAAGTTGAAAAAAGAGTAACTTCTCCTCTTGAAAAATTAATGTGGGAAATTCCTGGGGTAAAGTATGTATATTCAATTGCTCAAAATAACCTTGGACTTGTAATTGTCAGATTTAAAGTTGGATATAATGAAGAAAAAGCTCTTGTAAAGCTTTATACAAAAATTAGATACAATCTTGATAGAATGCCTCCTGGAGTGAAATATCCGCTTATTAAAAATATGACTATTAATCAAGTTCCACAAATAACATTTACATTTTACTCAAATAAATATGATGAATTAACTTTAAGGAAAATTGTTGCAGAAATTGGTAGAAAAATTTCAGAAATAAAAGGAGTTGCTCAATGCTCAATAATTGGAGGATTAAAGGAAGAAATTACAATTGAGCCTGATTTAGAGAAAATTAATTATTATCATATTCCATTAAATAAAATTATAAATTCAATTAAATCTCAAAATTATCAATCTATTGAATCACAAGGAACAAGAAACAATAAAATTTTTCATATAAAAGTAGCAAATTTTTTCCATTCAATTGATGATGTGAAAAATACTATTGTGGGAGTTTATAAAGATAAAATTATTTATCTTAAAGATATAGCTAAGGTTTATCCATATGACCCTGAAAGAAAAAGTTATGTTTTTACTACATTAAAAAATGGAAATCTTGTGCCAGTTGTAACTCTTGCAATTGCAAAAAGAAAGGGAACAGATACTGTTAGATTGTGTGATAAGATTTTAAAGAAATTAAAAAATTTAAAGGGATATTTAATCCCCAATGGTGTGAATTATATTATCACAAGAAATTATGGTGAATCAGCACTTGATAAAACTAAAACTTTGTTGGAACATTTAGGCGGAGCTGTAATTTCTGTTTTACTTGTGGTTGCTATTTTTATTAGTTTAAGAGCAGGTCTTGTAACATTTATAACTGTTCCTGTTACCTTTGCTTTAACTCTTTTTATTTACTATCTTTTTGGATACACATTAAATAGAGTAACTCTTTTTGCCCTTATTTTTGTTACTGGAATTGTTGTTGATGATGCAATTATTGTTGTGGAAAATATTGAGAGACACTTATCTTTAAAAGGAAAATTATCAATTAAAGATGCATTAATTGCTGTAAGTGAAGTTGGAAATCCAACAATTTTAGCAACCTTAACTGTAATTATAGCAATATATCCAATGGCTTTTGTTAGAGGACTTATGGGACCATATATGAAGCCAATGCCTGAAGGTGCTACTTTATCAATGATATTTTCCCTTTTAATTGCATTAACTATTGCTCCATGGCTAACTATGAAAATGCTTGGAAATAAAGAAAAAGAGAAAAAAGTTAAACCTCATGGAAAAAATCTTTATAAATTTTACAGAAAAGTTTTTTCTTCACTTCTTTCAAGTAAATTAAAATCTTTTATATTTATTTTTACTATTTTTCTACTTTTCTTAATCTCGTTAATATTCATTCCCACAAAAAAAGTAATAATGAAAATGCTTCCATTTGATAATAAAAATGAAATTCAGGTTATTATTGACATGCCAACATATACTACATTAGAAGAAACACTTAAGACCGCAGAAATTCTTGGGGAAAAGTTAAAAGAAATAAAAGAGGTTAATGATTATCAAATATATGCAGGGACTTCAAGCCCATTTAATTTTAATGGACTTGTAAGACATTATTATTTGAGAAATAAGCCATATCAAGCTGACATTGCAGTAAATTTAGTTCCTAAAAAATATAGAAAGAAAAAATCTCATGAAATAGCCAATGAAATTAGAAAAATTTTAACTCCAGTTGCTAAAAAATTGAATGCAAGGATAAAAATAGCTGAAGTGCCACCAGGCCCTCCAGTTTTATCTCCGATTGTAGCTGAAGTATATGGAGATGATGATAAGAAAAGATTAAAAATTGCAAAAGAGATAAAAAAGATATTTGAAGAAACTCCAGGAGTTGTAGATGTTGATTGGTATGTTGAAGATAATGTTACAGAATATCGCTTCAGAATTGATAAAAGAAAATCTTATCTTTATGGAATTTCCCAAAATGAAATAATAGACTCATTACAAGCTTTTACAAAAGGATTGCATCTTGGTGCTTTGCATGCAAATTCAAGAGAACCTGTTTTAATAAAATTAATTTTACCTAAATATGATAGGGATAGTCTTGAAAGGTTAAAAGAGATAAAATTAATTTCAAAAAGTGGTAAATTAGTCCCATTATCTGAACTTATAACCATTACAAAAAAAGTAAAAACAAAGCCAATTTACCATAAGAATTTAAAAAAGGTAACTTATGTTATTGGAAATGTTGCAGGTAAAGAGGAATCTCCTGTATACGCTATTTTAAAAATGATGCCAAAAATTGAAAAATTAAAGATAAAGCAGTATTTTACTTCATTACCAAAAAATGATTTTAAAATAAGTATGAAATGGGATGGAGAATGGCAGGTTACTTATGAAGTTTTTAGAGACCTTGGAATTGCATTTGGAGTTGTAATGATTATTTTGTATCTTGTTCTTGCTGGATGGTTTGGCTCATACATTAATCCAATAATTATGATGATACCAATCCCATTAACTTTAATTGGAATAATTCCAGGCCATTTTATCTTTAAAAAATATTTTACAGCAACATCAATGATTGGTTTTATTGCACTTGCAGGAATAATGGTAAGAAATTCAATTCTTTTAATTGATTTTATAGAAGTTGCATTAAAAGAAGGGAAATCACTCAAAGATTCTGTTATTGAAGCTGGCGCCATTAGAACAAGGCCTGTAGTTTTAACAAGTTTAACTGTTGTAATAGGTGCTTTATTTATGCTTGGAGACCCGATTTTTGCAGGACTGGGAGTATCTTTTATAACAGGAACATTTGTATCCACAATATTAACATTACTTGTTGTCCCCCTTGTATACTACTGGTTTAATAAATTAATTTCTTGACATAAAAAAGTTTAAATGCTATTTTTAAAATGAGGGCCGTTAGCTCAATTGGCAGAGCATCTGACTCTTAATCAGAGGGTTGCAGGT
>CAZQKL010000093.1:0-8339 GCA_964593895.1 uncultured bacterium | reverse complement strand
CCTTTTAAATATCCATAAGCATAATCACCTTTCACAATAAAAGTTGCACTTTTTATTCCAGCTTCTTCCATCACCTGCTTATCAATAATTTCATAGGAAAGATTATTTTTTTCACACCATCTAAAATACATTCTTAATAGCATCTCTGCCCAATCTTGAGCTTCTGTGCCACCTGCTCCTGCATTAACACTTACAATTGCATTTAATATATCATTCGGCTCATTTAAAATTTCCTTTAATTCAAGGTTTTCAATTTCTTTTTTTAATTTTAATAATTGAGCTTCTGCTTCTTTTAATGATTTTAAATCGTTTTCTTCTTCAATTAACTCAATAAAAACTTTTAAATCTTCAAGTTCACTGTTCAATTTATCCCATTGATTTACAATATTTTTTATTGATTTCTCCTTTTTTAAAATATTTTTTGCTTCTTTTGGATTTTCCCAGAAACTGCTTTTTTGTATAATAGTTTCTATTTTTTCAATTTCTTTCCTTTTATTGTCAATTTCAAAGATAACTCCTTAAATCATCAAGTTTTACACACAACTGTTCTATATCTTTTTTTATCTCATAAAGGTCCATTTTCATCTCCAGCATCAATTTTTAAATATTGTTGATTTTCTATCTGGACCAGTGGAAATTATTGTAACTGGAACATTTAATTCATCTTCTATAAATTTTATGTAATCTTTTGCTGAAGAAGATAATTTATTGAAATTATCAATTTTTTTATAGTCATTATCCCATCCTTTAAATGTTTTATATATTGGAGTGCAATTTTCAAGAACTTCCAAATCAGTTGTAAAATAATCAAAAATTTTGTCTTTATATTTATAACCAACACAGACTTTTACTTCATCAAGACCATCAAGAACATCAAGTTTTGTTAAAACAATCTCTGTAATGTTATTTATATTTACAGCATATTTCAAAGCAGGAATATCAAGCCAGCCACATCTTCTTGGTCTGCCAGTAGTTGAACCAAATTCTCCTCCTCTCTCTCTTAAATACTTTCCTGTATTCTCTTTAAGCTCAGTTGGAAATGGACCAAGTCCAACTCTTGTTGTATAAGCTTTCACAATTCCAATTATTTTATCAATCTTCTTTATACCAAATCCTGAACCACAACATATATTTCCACTTACTGTGTTGGAAGAAGTAACAAAAGGATAAGTTCCATGGTCTATGTCAAGTAATGTGCCTTGTGCTCCTTCAAATATGATATTGCCACCACTTTTTTCAATTTCAATAAGAGTTAAATGAGTATCATTTACAAATTCTTTTAATATTTCACCATATCTTATGTATTTTTCACTAATCTCATTAACTTCAAGTTTTTTAAAGCCATAAAATTTTAATAAAGAATTTTTTTCATCAATAATTTCAGTCAACTTGTTTATCAATAATTTCTCATCCAATAAATCTAAAACCTTAATCCCTCTTCTTGAAACTTTATCCTCATAACATGGGCCAATTCCTCTTTTTGTTGTGCCAACTTTTAAAAATTTTGTTGAATTTTCTCTGCCTTGTTCTATTAATTTATGATAAGGCATAATAACATGAGCATTTTTACTTATTTTTAAATTATCTCCAGTTACTTCAAAATTTTCACTTTTTAAAAGTTCAAGTTCTTTATTTATTAAAATCTCAGGGTCAATAACCATTCCATTTCCAATTACGCATTTTATCCTTTTATGTAAAATTCCAGATGGAATATGATGAAGGATAATTTTTTTGCCATTTATAACAATAGTATGTCCAGCATTGTTACCACCCTGAAATCTAACAACACAATCAGCTGACCCTGCAAGTATATCCACAATTTTCCCTTTTCCTTCATCACCCCATTGAGTTCCAATTATTGCAATGTTTGGCATCTTTCACTCCGTAATCTTATAATTCAATCAATTGAGCATTTATAATATTTGGTAAATTTTTTATCTCTTCAATAAGTTCAGGTGAAACCTTTTCATCAACTTCCAGTAAAGAAATTGCCATCCCGCCTGGTTTTTCCCTTCCAAACTGCATATTTCCAATATTTATATTATGTTTTCCTAACAATGTCCCTATATTTCCAATTACTCCAGGTTTATCATAATTGTAAATTAATATCAAATGTCCTTTAGGTTCTGCCTCAACTCTAAAATTATTAATTGAAACTACCCTAATTGTATCTTTTCCAAAAACTGTGCCTTCAATTGAAATTTT
The DNA here is from genome assembly GCA_964593895.1 of uncultured bacterium. GTDB lineage: Bacteria > DYJV01 > DYJV01 > DYJV01 > JALVYZ01 > CAZQKL01. The sequence goes on along the minus strand of CAZQKL010000093.1, from coordinate 6,134 downwards.
TTTACCATTTGCTAATGTTGAAACCCCAATTAATGATGAATAATTTTTTTCATTTTCACTTTTTGATTCATGTAACTTTATCCCTCTATCCCTTGCAATGTATTGAGCATTTACAAAATTTACATTATCTCCCAACATTGGAGTTAATAATCCTTTTAAAATTGATAAAGTTATTGGAGTAACATCATACTTTGAAATCTGACCATAATAATCTATAAAAACATCAGTAAAACCGCACACATCAGAACACATCTGAGTTACAAATGCCCCTAATTTTTCTCCAAGAGTTATAAATGGAGCTAAATTCTTTAAAATTTCAGCACTCACAGATGGAACATTTATTGCATTTTTAATTATTCCTTTTTTAAGAAAATCTATCATCTGCTCTGCTATTGCAATAGCAACATTTATTTGAGCTTCTGTTGTTGAAGCTCCAAGATGAGGAGTGCATATAAAGTTATCACATTTAAAAAGAGGATGATTAAAATCTGGGGGCTCTTTGGCAAAAACATCAAGCGCTGCACCTTTAACTTTACCACTTTTTAAAGCTTCATAAAGGTCATCTTCATTAACAATCCCACCTCTTGCACAGCAGATGATTCTTACTCCATCTTTCATTCTACTTATTGTTTCTTTATTAATCATATTTTTTGTTGAATTTGTTAAAGGAGTATGAATTGTAATAAAATCACTCTCTTTTAAAAGAGTATCAAAATCAACAAGTTTTATCCCTTTTTTTAAGGCAGTCTCCTCTGAAATATATGGGTCATAACCAATAACCTTCATTTTTAATCCGCGCGCTCTATCTGCAACAATTGTGCCTATATTTCCTATACCAATAATTCCTAATGTTTTATTAAAAATCTCTGTTCCAATAAATTTACTCTTTTCCCATTTTCCAGACTTCATACTTGCAGTTGCTTGAGGAATATTTCTTGTAAGAGACATCATTAAAGCAATTGTGTGCTCTGCTGTGGTTATTGTATTTCCCTGAGGAGTGTTCATTACAACAATACCAAATTCAGTTGCAGAATCAATATCTATATTATCAACTCCTATTCCAGCTCTACCAATAGCTTTTAATTTTTTTGCTTTTTCTAAAACTTCTCTTGGTAATTTAGTTGCACTTCTAATAATTATTGCATCATAATCTCCAATAATTTCCATTAATTCTTCTTTTGATATACCTGGCTTATAATCAACTTCAAAATCTTTCTCCTTTTTTAATATCTCAAGTCCTTGTTCAGCAAGTTTATCACTAACTAATATTTTAAACATTTCTATTCCCCCTTATTAAATCAATTCCTCCATAAGAGTTTTTGTTGCTTTTCCAAAATCAAATTTATATCCAAATTTTTTTAATCCCATTTCAACAGCTGAAACTCCAGCTATTAAATCAAATTTTGAAATAAATCCCATGTGAGAAATCCTTATAATTTTACCTTTTAAATGTTCCTGTCCACCTGCAATTGAAATGCGATAATTTTCTCTTAGAAATTTTACAAGTTTCTGACCATCAACACTTTCAGGAAGTTTAATTGCTGTTACTGCTTCAGATGGACTTAATTTGTTAAAAATTTCAAGTGAAATACTTTCAAATGCTTTTATTACCGCCTGAGAAAATTTACGATTTCTTTCAAATATATTTTCAAGTCCTTCATTTTTAATTAAATCTATCACTTTTTTTAAACCAATTATTAATGAAACTGCAGGAGTATATGAGGTTTGACCTTTTTTTAAATTCTTTCTCTCTTTTTTTAAGTCAAAATAGTATTTTGGCAAATCTGAATTTTCAGCAAATTTCCAAGCTTTCTCACTCACACTTAAAAATGCCAATCCTGGAGGTAGCATAAAAGCCTTCTGAGAGCCACTTACAAGAATATCTATTCCCCAAGCATCTGGTTTTATATCAAAAACACCAACAGCAGTAATTCCATCAACTATAAAAAGTGAATTTCTGTTTTTAATTAATTCACCAATCTCTTTAACTGGATGCTTAATTCCTGTGGAAGTCTCACTTGCCTGAATAAAAACTCCTTTTATATCATCATTTTTCTCCAAAACCTCTTTGACTTTCTCAACTTCAACAGGATGACCCCATTCAACATCTATGTAAACTGGGTTTAAACCATAACTTTCAGCTATCTCTCCCCATCTTTGACCAAATTTACCACCTCTTATTATTAGAACTTTGTCATTTTTACAAAAAAAGTTACTTATACTTGCTTCCATTGCACCAGTTCCAGATGAAGCTAAAATTATAACATCATTTTCTGTTTGAAACACATATTTTAGTCCTTCCTCAACTTCATTAAAAATTTTTTTAAATTCATCAGTTCTGTGGTGAATAATTGGCTTTGCCATTTCAAGCAAAGCTTCTGGTGGCACAGGTGTTGGTCCTGGTGTAAGTAAAAACCATTTATCCATAATTACTTCCCCTTTAAATTAATTTTTTAACAAAAAAACATTACACCCTTATATCTTTAACCAAAGAATGTCAATAATTTTATTATTGTTAAAGATTAATTAGACTGGTTCAATTGAACATTTTAATGGAAATTCGTTTTTTCTTGCTAAATAATGCGTTAACTCAACTTTTGTAACAGCTATATCGTAAGGATAAATTCCACATTCTCCAATTCCATTGTTATGAATATGAAGCATTATCCTTACTGCTTCCTGTTCAGATTTATTAAAAACTGTTTGCAAAACCGCAACAACAAATTCCATTGTTGTATAATTATCATTGTGCATTAAAACTCTGTATAATTTTGGCTTTTTTGTTTTAACTTTACTTGATTTTTGTATTCTTTTTTTAACCTTTTGGTCCATCAATTTTATTTTATGCTAAATTAGATTTTTATGTCAAGATGTTAATGTAATATTATTCAAATTTTCACAGATATAGTTTATCTCATCTTCAACTAAATATGGATTCATTGGTAAACTTAAAATTTCAGAGCTAATCTTCTCACTTATTGGGAAATCTCCTTTTTTATAGCCAAGATATTTAAAGCATTCTTGAAGATGTAATGGTTTTGGATAATGAATTGCTGTTGGAATTCCTTTTTCATTTAAAAATTTAATAACTTTTTCCCTATCTTTTACCCTAATTGAAAATTGAGCCCAAACAGAATTTCTATCTTTTTTAATTTTTGGAAGCTTTATATGTGGATTATCTTTTAAAAATTCAAAATATAAATTAGCAACTTTTTCTCTTAATTTTATCTCCTCAGGGAAATATTTTAATTTTACAAGCAAAATTGCTGCCTGAATAGTATCAAGCCTTCCATTTAATCCAATAAATTTATGTTCATATCTTCTAATCTGACCATGGACCCTTAACGATTTTATCTTTTCATAAAATTCTTTAATATTTGTAAACACTGCACCTCCATCTCCATAACATCCCAAAGGTTTTGCAGGGAAAAAACTTGTGCAACCAATATGAGATAAATTGCAACTTTTTCTATTTTTATATTGAGAGCCAAAACTTTGAGCTCCATCTTCAATTACAACTATATTGTATTTTTTTGCTATTTCATTTATTTCATCCATATCAGCTGGTTGACCATAAAGGGATACTGGAATTATTGCCTTTGTTTTTTCTGTTATTTTTTCCTCTATCTTTGAGATATCAATATTGTATGTTTCTTCATCAATATCAACAAAAACTGGCTTTCCACCAAGTAATGAAACTGCCTCAGCTGTTGCAATAAATGTAAATACTGGAACTATTACTTCGTCATCTTTTTTTAAACCTATAGTTAGTAAAGATAAAATTAAGGCATCAGTGCCACTTGATGTTGTAATTGCATATTTTGAACCTACAAATTCTTTTAGTTTATCTTCTAATTCATTAACCTCATTTCCAAGGATAAATTTAGTTGATGTAAGAACTTTTTTTATGCTTTCATCTATTTCTTTTTCCATTTTAAGATACTGCTTTTTTAAATTTGCAAAATCAATTTTCATCTTCTCTCTCCTTTCTTGACCTAAAGTAATTGTAAATTCTCATAGCAATTTTTTCCTGATTTACATAATTTCCAAAAATAACCCCTTTTGGGATTTCATGTTTGAAAATATTTAAAATTTTTTTGGGAATTTTTCCTGGCTTTTCATATTTAAAAGGAGTTTGCGGTAGTGGCATAAATGTATGAGCATGAATTCTTGCACCCATTTTTATTAAATCTTTCATTACCTTTATTGTATCATCAATATCAGAAGTATCTTCTTGTGGCAAACCAAAAATAAAATCAACATTTGGAATATATCAAAATTTTTTTGAACCTTAAATTGATTTTTACACATCAAAAATTTTATGAGACCAATTTGCTTTTTTTAAATTTTTCTCACTTCCAGATTGAGCACCAATTATTAAATTTTTATTTGAAATAAAAGGCTTTATCTTTGCCAAAATATCCTCATTAACATGCTCAGGTCTAACTTCTGAGGGGAATGACCCAAAAAATATTCTTCCATTTTCTTTTAAAACTTTTTTTATCTCTTTTAGTAATAATTCTATCATTTCTAAATTCACAATTTTTCCATCAATAGAACCATAAGAGAAAGCATTTGGAGTAATAAATCTTATGTCTGTTCTATTATTATTTTTCATATACTCAACTATTTCAACTATTTTTTCAATACTTCTATGTCTTACTTTTTTCCCAAAAATTCTTGAAGTTTGACAAAAATTGCATGCAAAAGGACATCCTCTTGTTATCTCAATTGCTCCAAATTTTTTTATAGTTTTTCTTGGAAAAGGAAAAAAATCATTAAGATTTACATATTCTTTATTTTTGCCAATTTTATTTAATTCTTTATTTAAAATTATTCCCTCAATATATTTTGGAAAAGTTATTTCACCTTCACCTAAAAGAACATAATTAAATCCCATTTTTAACGTATCTTCAGGCTCACCTGTTGGATGAGGACCTCCTGCAATTAATACTGCCTTTTTATTAATTTTTGAAATTATCTCTTTTATTTCCCAAATTTGAGGTGTAAAAAATGAAAAAACAATAATTGGATTTAAAAGTTCATTTGATATTTTTATTAAATCATTTTCTTTTGAAACTAAAAAAATCTTTAACTTATTGATAATCTCTTTCTGCTCTAATGCTGATAAAATTGCATTAATACTGTAACGGTTGTTTTTTGAATAGTAAAAAATTAAATTATTTTGCATAATTATTATTGACAAAAAATATTTTGAAAATATTTTAACAAAAAAACAAGGAGATTACCAGTGGAAACTGAAACTCCCAAAATTCATAAAGAAAGTATATTTAAAGGTAGTGAAGCTTTAGAAAAAGCACCAGAAATATATGGTATAAAAACTGGGATTGAAGGATTAGATGACCTTTTTTACATTGTTTCAACAGAGAATGGAAAAATTGTAAAAAAAAGTTTAAAGGGAATTCCTTCATATTCTGTTTTTAACATAACTGGAGTTAGTGATACTGGAAAATCTCTTTTAGCAGAGCAATTTACCGTTATGCAAGCAAGTCAATCTAAAAATGTTGCTTTTATAACAGTAGAGACACCAGCAAATTTTCTTGCGTCCTCATTAAAAATGAGAGCAACTGCTATGGGACTTAATTTTGATGATTTTGAAGATAATATTGTAATAATTGATGCTGCTTCTAACGGAGCACTCAGGGAGAACATTCCTGAATTACTTTCAACACTTGCATATGCAATTAAAAATTTTCATATAAAATTTACAATAATTGACTCTATTACAGGACTTTTTGAAAATAAAGAGATGCTTGCAAGAGGTATTGTAAGAAGAATTTTTAATTTTTTGAAAAAATGGCATCAAACCGCTCTTCTTATCTCACAAAAAAGAAGCGGTCATGAAGAATTAACAGCTGAAGCAGCAGGAGGTTATGCTATTAGCCATATAGTTGATGGAAGTATGGTTTTTGCAAAGGAACTAATTGATTCCTCATACAAAGCAAAAATGTATAAAAAGAATATAGGAGAGATTGTCAGACTTTTTAGAATTGATGGTTGTAGAATGTGCGGACATGATACAAAAACTCACTTTCTTGAAATAACTGAAACAGGACTTATAAAAATTAAAGAACCAATAATTCAAATACATAATTTTAATATATCAAATGATA
>CAZQKL010000092.1:6867-8487 GCA_964593895.1 uncultured bacterium | reverse complement strand
GCAATACATCGTGATTTATCTGAGATTGTATAGCAGTATTCTTTTATTCCTCTTGGGTCAACATCTCCAATTTTTTGTCCTTTTTTTACTTCTATTTCTTCTATAAGCCCTCTTATAATCCCATCTATTTTTGAATATACAGGAATATCATTGACAAAACAGACAATCTGCCCTTTTTTTACTAAATCTCCTATATCTTTCTCATGTTTTACAACACCTGAGATAGGAGCTCTTAATATTCTTTCCTCTGTAAAACCAGCAATCTCACCTGGAATTCCAGTAGGTTTCTCTGGTTTTTCTTTGTAATAAATTCTTCCTAAATTATGTCCTCTTTTTGTCTCTATTGCAACATGGCAATTTTTTGATGGAATAAATTCTGGTCCAAGACCAATTACAAAGTAATCATTCAAATTGTATTTTCTAAAAAATCTTTTTGATAAAACTGCATCAATAATTACATCTGGTTTATATTTTTCTAAAATTTCCCCTTTTTCATCAATAATTACAGGAATAAAATCTAAATTTTTATTTAAATCTTCAAAATTTACTCTTTTAGCTCTAATTCCTTCAACTTCTACTTCATTATAATAAACCGCTGAAGCAAATGATACAAATCTTCTTATAGCTGTTGGCTTTTCCCTTTCAAGAATAATTAAATTTCTAAATCCAGCTTTAAATAGATAATAACTAACTGCACTTCCAGTATCCCCTCCACCACGAATTATTATTTTCATTTTCAATTTAAAATTCAAAATTCTATCTTAACCCATCCTCACACTTTGCTTCCTCTTTTTTAAGTCCCCCAACTCTTGGATGAGGTCTTCCACCATTTGTAACTGCAATTACAAGTAAAATTTCATCACTTCTTGGAGCATCTGAAATTGAAATTGTCATACCATCAAAATGACTTCTTACAAATGCTGCATCTTTAAAATGAAGTGGAATATCCAATGTGTCACCCATTTTGCCAATTTTTTTCACAGATGGAATAATTGATTTTCCCCCACCAATTGCTGCTCTAAAAGGTTTTCCCAATTTTGGATGAAGAAGTGCTGCTGCATGCTCAAGCTCTCCAAGCTCTCCAACAATTGCTGCTTTTCCATAGCTTTCTGCACTATCATTTAAAACTGCCATTGCTTTTTCAGCAAGCTCTTTTCCCATCTTTTCTCCAAAATCCATAAGTTCTGATAAATCATCAACATATTTTCCAGCAAAAGGATTTTTTATAACAACACCTGAAGCAACCTTTTTTAATGGTTTTTCAAGTTTTTTACCTTGTTCTTCCAAAATTTCTTCAACAACTATAAAATACTTTCTAATCTCTACCATTTTAACACCTCCTGAAAATTTTTAATAAATCTTTTGTGTAAAAAACATAATCTTTAATTTTTAAAATTGCTCCATATATTTTCCCATCTTTTTTTAATTCTTCTGCACATTTTAAACCATTTTCAAGTGCTTCAATAATCTCATCTTTATCTAATTCATCTACACTCAAAACAACCTCTTCCCCTTTCAAATCTGTATCTTCAAAAATCTCATGTGCAGGAGCATATTTAACTTTTCCTGAATTAATAATCACATTATTTGCAATAAAAGTAGCTGAAGCATCTGCAATTG
>CAZQKL010000092.1:1691-6767 GCA_964593895.1 uncultured bacterium | reverse complement strand
ACACAATCTGCAACACTACCTGCAACTGCACTAATTGGAGTAAGCTCCTTTTCGTTAACCAATTTTGCTGAAACAATACATTTTTTTACAACTTCAGGGATACTTTCCTTTATCTTAATTTTAAATGCTTTTAATTTTAAAATTTCTTTGAATGTTGTAAGCTCTAATAGTAAATCTTTTACAATTTCAAATGAAAATATTTCAATATCTTTTAAGTGTTTCCCATTTTTTAAAACTGAAACCACAGCACTTACAGGTCCATATTCAATATAAGTGCAGTTATTTTGCAAAGATTTCATTGTAATCTCTCACACTCTCAATATGTCCTCCAATTTTTTTAAAGGTCTCATAGGTCATTGTTAATTCAACAGGCAGAATAAAAGATGGAGTTGGAGATAGATAAATACTTCCTCTTTTAATTTTATTTAAATCAACAATGAAATTTATCCCGCCACCTGGGAAAATAAATGGATTTGCTCCACCAATTGTGACTTTTACATCTCCTCTATGCACAGCCTGAGTTAGTTTTATTGGATTTTTTGTTGTTCCTGCTCTTAAAGAGCCACCAATCCCACCTGAAAAAACTGCAGTAACAGTTGATTTCTGACAGTTTTCCTGAAGTATTTTTATGAATTTTTTAATTTTTTCAGTTGCTTCAACCTCAGTAAATTCCCCATTTTTGTAAATAAAATATGAATAATTTGAACCAGTTGTTTCAGTTATAAAAAGGGTTTTGCCTTTAAAATCTCGTGCATCTTTAATTATATCAAGTGGATTTTTAATATTAGTTCCACCCCATCCCTCACCTTTTTCAACAAAGTATCTTCCAGGAGTGCTTTTAAAAGCATTTAATTTTATACCAGAATATTTTAATCCAAGCTCTCTCCCTGCTGGATGTTCTGTAAGAAGTCCAACAATGTGTCCATCAAGGATTATAACTTCATCTGCAAGGTCTTTCAGATATGGGGCAAAAAGTCCAATTGTTGCACTTCCGCAACCAACTCTCATTATATTATCTTCTATTCCATCTATAACTGGTGGGCTATTTCTCTTAATTTTAATTTCTGACCCATCTTCAATTTTAATCTTAACTTTTTTACCAGAGATAAAATCGTATATAAATTTTGCAACCCAGATACCATCAGGTCCTGTTAAAATATTCACTCCACCAATTGAAAGCATTTTTGACCCATACTCTTCTCTGCAAACATGACCTGCTAATTTTTTACCTTTTTTCAAAATGTAAATTTTTTTCCCTTCTTTACCAATGAATCTGTCTGTATCAATTTTAATTGTAATACCGCTGTAGCTTAAAGGTGCTTCTGTAACTACTGTTACAACCTCAACATTATCCACAAGCCCTCTAACGATTAAAGGAGAAGGTTTAAAATCTGGATACGTTGTCCCAGCTCCAATACCAGTTATTAAAGGTTTTGAAATTGCCTCTGAATTTAGCTCTTTTACAATTTTTTCAACATCTCTATAAGTATGAACTCTTAAAAGTCTTTCAATTTTACCATTTTTATTCGTATATCTTCTACAAGCACCTAATTTCCATTCATCAATTATACATTCAATAGGACAATTTTTGCAAATAACTCCTTTTTTTCTCTTTTCAACTATTTTAATTGCACCAAATTTACAGACTTTAAAACATGCCTTACACTCAACACAGGTTTCATAATCTATTTCTGCAACCTTATCCACAACTTTAATTGCATCAACAAGGCAAATTTCTTCACAAGATTTACAACCTGTGCAATTTTCTTTTATTACTTTAATCATTGCAGTTTCCTAACTGATGGTGGAGTATTTCTGCTTTTTGAAAATTTAAGCTCTCCATCAATAATTACACCTGCAACAGCTGGGATATCACCTAATTCAATTGCTTCTTTTGCATTTTTGCCAGCACATCCCATTGGAGCGTCAATAATTGCAATATCTCCTTCATAACCCTCTTTAATCATTCCTCTATTCAATTTATAAACTCTTGCTGTATTTCCAGTTGCCATGCATATTGCAATTTCTGCAGGAATTTCACCAAAAGGAGAAACAAAGCTTATCATTCTTAAAATTCCAAGAGGAATAACTCCTGTTCCACTTGGTGCATCATTTCCAAGAATTACTCTGTGAAGGCAATTATTTGCTTTTGCAATTTCAAGGATTTTTTCTGCCATTTTCATATTTCCACAATGAACAAGCTCAATTGTAAAATCTGTCTCTTCAATTAATCTTTTTACATTATCAAATGAAATTGCAGTAGGTCCTCCATTTAGATGGCACATAACATCAGGTTTTATTGTTACCACATCTTCATATGTAATTGTTGAGCTTCCTGGAATTGAAGTTCCACCAACATGCATCATAACAGTCATTCCATACTTTTTTGCCCATTCAACCATTTTTGCTGCTTCTTCTCCTTTTTTAACAGTTCCAAGACCAATTTCACCAACATGATTTATTCCAATCTCAGCAAGCTCCTTAAAATCTTCTTCTGTTAACCCTTTTTCAAGAATTAATGCACCACCTTCAACTTTTACTCCTGATGGTCTTGCGTTTTTAAAAGATTTGTAAGCTAAAATTGCAAGGGCTTTTGCTCCTTCTCTATCTTTTGGTCTACCAGCAAGATGAACTTCACCAGCTGAAATCATTGTTGTAACACCACCATGCATTGATGAATCAATGAAATTCAACATCTTCTGTCTTGGAGTGAAATCTCCAAAAACAGGATGAGCATGAGAATCTATAAGTCCAGGAGTGACTGTCATTCCATTTGCATCAATAATTTGAAAGCCATCTGGTATATCTTTTTCATTATCTGTGATTTTTTTAATTATACCATTTTCAATAATTATGATTTTTTTATTCAAAACTGGATTTTCAATATCACCTGTAAATATAACTCCAATGTTTTTAATTGCAATGCTACCCATTTTTACCCCCTTTATTTTTAATTATTGCTAATTTTAAATTTTCTGGATTTGCTGGTAGTTTAATAACTCTAACACCTGTGGCATCTTTTATTGCATTTATTATTGCAGGAATTGATGGAATTAATGCAGGCTCTCCTATGCCTTTAGCTCCAAAAGGACCTGTAGGTTCCTCATCTTCAACAAAATAGCATTCAACCTCAGGCATATCCAAACTCGTTGGGATGTAGTATCTATCAATATTTTTTGTTTTTCTTGGTTCAAATTTCTCCATAAGAGCCATACCAACTCCCATTGCCACACCACTGTTAACCTGACCTTTTAATAGAACTGGATTTACAGCTTTACCAACATCATGACATGCCCATATTTTTTTCACATTGGTTATTCCTGTTATTTCATCAACATCAACCTCTGCTATATGAGTTGCAAAAGCATAGGTAGCATAGGGAATCCCCTGTGAGGTCTCAGGGTCAAGTTTGGTTGTTGGTGGGTCAAATTCACCTGTAAATTTTACATTTCCATGTTTTTCATAAATTTCTTTAAGTGTTAACTTGCCTTTATAAAATCCGCAATCTGTAAGGAATTTTCTCATTTTTTCGCAAGCATTGTATAAAGCTTTTCCAGAAATGTAAGTCTGTCTACTTGCAGAAGTTGAACCTGCATCTTTTGTTAGCAAAGTATCCTTTGGGGTAAATTCAATTAATTCTGGAGAAACATTTAAAGTCTCAAGTGCAATTTGAAATAGTATTGTATCAGAACCCTGGCCAATTTCACAAACTCCAGAATGAATTAAAATTTTACCTTTTTCATTAATTTCAATATCAATCTTTGATGGATTTGGAATTCCAGTATTGCCAATTCCGTAATACATGCATCCAATTCCAATCCCCTTTACATTTTCTTTCTTTAACTTTTCATAAACTGGCTTTAATTTTTCTAAAGTCTCATATATCCCGACACTGTGATTTAATATTTGACCTGTTGCTGTAGAATCACCTTTCCTCAATACATTTTTCATTCTGAATTCTAATGGGTCCATATTTAAAGCTTTGGCAACTTCATCCATTTGAGATTCATGGGCAAATGCAAGCTGTGGGATACCAAATCCTCTCATTGCTCCACATGGATGGTTGTTTGTGTAGCACATTATACTTTCAGCATAAACATTTGGCACTCTGTATGGACCTGTGCAATGAACCGCTGTTCTTAAACATACTGTTGAACCATAAGAAGCATAAGCTCCTGTATCTCCAATTATTTTCACTTTTACAGCAGTTAAATTTCCATCTTTATCAGCTCCTGTAATGTAATGAAATTTCAATGCATGTCTTTTAGTGTTTGTTAAAAAGCTTTCATCCCTTGTAAGAGAAATTTTCACAGGCCTTTTTGTGTAAAAAACTGCAAGAGCAATCCATCCCTCAACAGTTACATCAAGTTTCCCACCAAAACCTCCACCAGTAACAGCCTGAATTACCTCTACTTTTTCAAGAGGTATTTTGAGCAGACGGGAAATTTCCTTCTGTTTGTAATGAATGTTTTGTGTTGATGAAATTATAACAATCTTATCATTTTCTTCATCGTAGTAACCAACTCCACTTTCAGTTTCAAGAAATAGATGCTCAAGAAATGAGGTTTCGTATGTATTTTCAACAATAACATAAGAATTTTTTAATGCTTCATCTACATTACCTTTAATCACTTTTTTTACAGCAAGAATATTACCTTTTTCATGAATTTTTACACTGTTGTCTTTCATTGCAGTTTCTGGATCGGAAATAATAGGTAAAGGTTTGTATTCCACATAAACCTTATTAATTGCTTCAAAAAGAGCATCTTCATCTTCAGCAATTATTAGTGCAACTGGCTCTCCAAAAAATCTAACTTTTTTCTCTGCTAAAAATGGCTGGTCTTTAATAATTACACCATACGAATTTTCTCCAGGTATATCTTTATATGTGAGAATTTTTAAAACTCCCGGGGTTTTTTCAGCTTTTGAAGTATCAATTTTTATGATTTCTGCATGTGTTTGGGGGCTTCTTACAAGTCCAGCATAAACCATATTTTTAAACTCTAAATCACCAGCGTAAACTCCTTTTCCTTCTAATTTATCCCATACATCAACTCTGTTAAATGGTTTTCCAAT
>CAZQKL010000092.1:0-1591 GCA_964593895.1 uncultured bacterium | reverse complement strand
TAAATTTTTTCAAGTAATTCCTCAATTACAGGTAATTTGTATTCATAAGATTTTCTTGGCTTTGAATATTTATAAATATCATTTTCAAGGCTTTTTTTAATCTTTTCTTTATTTATAATTCCTGAATTAAATAACTCTTCGCAAGAGGTTAATCTTATTGGAAATGGTGTTACTGCTCCAAGTGAAATTCTCCAACTATTATCATTTAAAACAGAGTATGCTAAATTTATTCTTGAGATTGCAAGAGCTTTTCTATGTCCAATCTTAAAAAAATCGCTTTTTTTCTCATTTAAATTTTTTATTTTTACCCCGATTATAAGCTCATTCTCTTTTAAAATGGTATTATAAGCTGATATAAAAAATTCTGATAGTTTTTTACAATATTCCTTTTTACCATCTGAAATTAATAATTCAGCATCGTAAAGTAAAAGCACTGGCACAGAATCAGCAGAAGGAGATGCATTAACAATATTTCCACCAATTGTTGCAACATTTCTAATTTGAGGTGAACCTATTGATTTTATAGCCTTATATAGAGAAGTGTATTTTTTTATTAAAGGATTTTCAATTAGTTCTGAAAAAGTGTTTCCCGCTCCAATAAAGATATAATCATTTTTTTCATAAATTCCTTTTAATTCTTTAATATGCGAAATAATAATAAGATTTTCAAATTGAATATTTTCAGTTTTTATTTTTACAATTAAATCTGTTCCACCTGCAACAGGTTTATAATTTTTTAAGTTTTTAATTAAACTGAAATATTCTTTTAAATTTTCAGGTTTAAATATTTTAGATTTAATTTTTGCATACATTTTCAATTGCCTCAATTATTTGATTGTATCCTGTGCATCTGCATAAGTTACCTGAAATTCTCTCTTTTATCTCTTCTTTTGAGGGATTTTTATTTTCAATTAAAAGAGAATAAGCTGAAAGAAGCATTCCAGGAGTGCAAAATCCACACTGCACAGCTCCATGTGTTGCAAAAGATTCTTTTAATTTTTCACAATCAATACCTTCAACCGTGGTAATACTTCTATTTTCAACTGATTTTGTAAGTAGTAAACAGGAGCAGACCGGCTTTAAATCAAGTAAAACTGTGCATGTTCCACATTCTCCAATTCCACATCCATGCTTTACACTTTTTATTTTCAATCTATTTCTTAAAGTATCTATTAAAAGCTCGCCATCTTCAATTTCCAATTCAATTTCTTTCCCATTTAGTTTAAATTTTACTTTCATTTTATACCTCTAATTCAAAATTTAAAATTCAAAATCCAAAATTTTTATCATATCCCCATATACGCTTTTTTAACATGTTTATTGTTAATTAAATCCCTGCTTTCTCCTTCAAGAACAATTTTCCCATTTTCAAGCACATAACCTCTATCTGAAATTTCAAGGCTTAAATTTACATTCTGCTCAACAAGTAAAATTGTTTTTCCCATTTTCTTTAGATTTAAAATAGCTTCAAACATCTTTTTTACAAATAAAGGCTGTAAACCAAGAGATGGCTCATCAAGGAGTATAAGCTCAGGGTCAGCCATTAATGCTCTTCCAATTGCAAGCATCTGTCTTTCTCCTCCACTTAAAG
>CAZQKL010000091.1:0-8651 GCA_964593895.1 uncultured bacterium | reverse complement strand
TAAGGTTATTTTAATTATTGATGATGATAGATTTTTTTTAGAAAGTATTGGAGAGTTATTAAACTATTATGGATTTAATGTTAAAATTGCAAACAGAGGAGAGGAAGGGCTTGACCATATAAAAGCCAATAAAATTGATTTAATAATTCTTGATTTTATTTTACCTGATATATCATCTGAAATTATTTTAAGAGAGCTTTTAAAAAAGAAAAAAATTATTCCTGTTATTATAATTTCAGGATTGCTTGAACCTAATGTTTTAAAACTTCAAATCTATAAAAATGTTAAAAAAATTCTTGCAAAGCCAATAAGTGGTGAAGATTTAGTCAAAAACATTCTTGAGATAATTTAAAATTAAACTTTTTATTTTTTTTAAATCAAAATTTAAACACTCATATCCTTTTTTGCAATTTAGATTACATGGTGAACAATTTAAATTTTTTCTTATAACTAAAATTTTTTCTCCCACAGGTTTCCAGATTTTGTAATTTGTTGGACCAAAAAATACAATTCCAGGAATATTGCAACTACCTGCAAGATGAGAAATTCCTGAATCATTTCCAATATAAAAAAGAGTATTCTCAAAAATTTCAAAAACTTCATTTAAATTTTTACAGATTTTTATTTTAAATTTTTCTGCTAAATCTACTTCATTTTCTCCACCAAATAAAACCACTGGATAATCAAGTTCTTTTGATAATTCATAAAAAAAATCAATCTTTACATTTTTTCTTTTATCACCACTTCCTGGATGAATTGCAATAAATTTTCTATCTTTTAATTTTATTGGAATATTAGGTTTTGGGAAAAATTTTTTCTTAAATGGAAAAGAATTGATTAAATATAATGCTTCAGAGATTTTTTCATCCTTATTTATTGGAAAAATGAAATGAGAATTTCTATTTAATTTTTCTAAATTTTTTCTAAAAATTTCATTTTTTACTCCAGTAAAAGTAATTATTAAATCAAAATTTTTCAAAAATTCTAACCTTGAAAAATCTGGATTATGATTATACAATTTGTAAATTGGAGTATATTCAAAGTCAATTTTAGAAATTTTACTGTCAATTTTTTCAATTATTGGAAAAAAGTAAGATTTTGTAATTATTGTTATTTCTGGATTTTTAAAATTTAATTTTATATGCTCTATGAAAGGGATAAAATTTATAAAATCTCCAAGTGCTCCAGAAAAAATAAGTAAAATTTTCATAACAATAAAAAAGGGGAAGAGGCCTCTTCCCCTTAATAAGCTTCTTCGTATGAAAGGTCTTCTTTTTTAATTTTCCCTTTAAATAGATTGTATACCCATAATTGATAGCCAATTACAATTGGCACAAAAATTATTGCAACAACAAGCATAACTTTTAATGTTAATGGGCTTGAACTTGAATTATAGATTGTTAAGCTTGCAGATGGGTCTAAACTTGAAGGAATCATATTTGGATATAATCCTGCAACTCCAAAGAATGTTGCCATAACAATGAATAGAGCTGAAGAAAACCAAGCTTTCCAATAGCTTTTTTTAACAAGATATACTTTAATTAAAATTAATCCCAAAACAGCAAGAAGAGGAATTATCCAGAGTAGAATGTGCTTTGTATAATTTTTCCATAGATTTGTTGCAAAAGCTGAAGCTATCAAAAATATTACAGCAAATATTAATTCAAGAACCCATATTTTGTTTGCAGTATTTCCAGCCCTTTCATGGAGTTCACCTTCAGATTTTATTGCAATCCATATAGCACCATGAACGAGGAACATTAATACAAACAATACTCCTCCTATTAATCCATAGATGTTTAATAGAGTAAACAATCCGCCATGGAAAATTCCATCTTTATCTATTGGCAGTCCTTTAAATATATTTGCAAAAGCAACTCCAAGTAGAAGTGCTGGGAGGAAACTTCCTATAAACATGCAGAAATCCCACACTTTTTTCCAAGATTCAGATTGAACTTTTCCCCTAAATTCAAAAGAAACTCCTCTTACAATTAAAGCAAAAAGTAATAGAAGTAAAGCTGAGTATAATCCATTAAACATAACCGCATAAGTTGTTGGAAAAGCTGCGAAAGTAACTCCACCAGCTGTTATTAACCATACTTCATTTCCATCCCATAATGGTCCCATTGCATTATAAATCACTCTTTTTTCATCTTCATTTTTTGCAATAAATGGCATAAGAGTGCCAGCACCTAAATCAAAACCATCAAGCATAAAATATATTGCCCATAAAAGTCCCCAAAGAATAAACCAGATTATATTTAACATTTTTATCACCTCCTAATTATTGTTTTACTGGTTCTGGACCTTTTTTACTGTATTTAACAAGCAAGTAAAAGTCCACTATTCCAAGAAGACCATAAATTACAATAAAAGCTATTAAAGATATTAAAACCTGAGAAGTTGCAAGATGAGATACTGCATCTTTTGTTTTCATTAATCCATAAACTATCCATGGCTGACGACCAACTTCAGCTACAATCCATCCAAGTTCACAAGCAATATATGGTAATGGAATCATCCATAAAAGAACTTTAAGGAGTTTTTCATTTTCTTCGGGATTTTCCTTTCTTAACCATGCCCAAATACCAACAATTAAGAAAAGAATTCCAAGGCCTGCCATTAATCTAAATGACCACATAGTTATTCCTACAGGAGGTCTTTCATCCTTTGGAAAATCTTTTAGTCCCTTTACAACACCACTTGGAGAATGAGTTGCTAATATACTAACCATTGATGGAATTGGTAATATTTCAACTTTATTTCTTTCATGTTCAGAATCTGGTATTACAAATAGATACAATGGAACATGGTCTCCAGTTTCCCAAACAGCTTCAAGAGCTGCTCCTTTTGTTGGTTGGTATTTCATAACTTCTTGAGCATGGAAATGACCATTTACAACTTCAAAAATTGCAAATATTGCTACCCAAACTGCTGCAACTTTAAAAGATTTTTTGAAAAATTCTACCTGATTTTTCTTTAATAGATGATATGCACATACTCCAAGAACAAAAAATCCTGATAATATGTAAGCTCCACTTACAGTATGAATAAATATCATCCATCCAAATGGATTTGTAACAACATCCCAGAAACTTGCAAGTTCAGCTCTTCCATGTCTCATCACATAACCTACTGGATGTTGCATCCATCCATTTGCAAGAAGAATCCATAAAGCAGATATGTTTGATGCTATTGCAACAAGCCATATACAGATTGCATGAAGCTTTTTAGAGATTTTATCCCATGTAAAGAGCCAGACACCAATAAATGTAGATTCAAGAAAGAATGCTAAAGTTGCTTCAATTGCAAGTAGTGAACCAAAAATATCTCCAACATACTTTGAATATTTAGCCCAGTTTGTTCCAAATTGAAATTCAAGAGTAATTCCAGTAACAACTCCAAGAGCAAAATTAATTAAAAATAATTTCCCCCAGAATTTTGCAGCTCTTTTGTAATCTTCATCTCCAGTTTTCACATACATTGTTTCATAAATAGCAGTTAGGATAGATAAACCAAGTGTTAATGGAACAAATAAGAAATGAAAGATTGTAGCAACTGCGAACTGCAGTCTTGAAAGAAATAGTGCATCCATTTTTAACCTCCTTTTCCAATTTATGAATTAAAACATGTATCTTTTTCAGCAAGCTCTTTTAAGGTTACACTATTTAACATTTCCCTTAATTTTTCAGTTATTTCTTCCCAGATTTTGTGAACATAACATTTTGAACTGAATTCACATAATTCCTTATGTTTAATGCAATGATTAAGATAAATTTCTCCAGAAAAAATTTCTATAATTTCAAGAAGTGTTATATCTTCTGGTCCTCTATTTAATATATAACCACCTTTTGCACCTTTTGCAATACTAATTATTCTCTTTTGAGAAAGATTTTGGGCTATTTTTGCAAGGAATAGAGTAGGAATTTTGCATTTTTCAGATATTTCTTTTCTTGTAAATAATTTTCCTTTTTCACCTTTTGCCATGTATATTAACATTCTAATTGCATAATCAACAGCTTTTGTTAGCATTTTTGCTAACTCCGACTATTTCTATAATTAAGACCTTTTTAATCTTAAATATCTTTTAAATTTTAATTTGTCAAGATATTTTTGATTTTTTTTGATATTTATGTTAAACAATCTAAAAATTTTTAAGGAGGTGTAACTATGCCACAATTTCCACAAATAGGACATAAAGTTGTTGCAAAAGTTCTTGAAGTTGGTGGTAAATGTACAATTGGTTTAAAACCAGGAGAGGAATATGAAGTAAGTATTCACAGATGTGGTGACTTTTGCGGAATTTTTTATCACAATGTTTTTCAATGGATAGTTTCTCTTCAACTTGGAGCAAAATCACCATTTGGAGATGACCCAGATGTTTTTGTTTGGGAGTGTCCAAATCCAAATGGTAAAGTAAAGGTGGAATTAAGAAGAGTTAAATAAATTCAAACCGGGGTATATCCCCGGTTTTTTTATTTATTGAAATTTTTAAGAAAATTTTTTATTGACTTTTTAAAACTATTTAGATAGCAGTCAACCATTAAAATTTAATATTAAGGGGGAGAACATGAGCCAGGATATTGAAAAAAAAGTAATAAAAATAATTGCTGAAAAATTGGGAATTGATGAAGAGGAAGTTAAACCTGAAGCTTCATTCATTGATGACCTTGGAGCAGATTCTCTTGATATTGTTGAACTTGTAATGGAACTTGAAGAAGAGTATGGAATTGAAATTCCAGATGAAGACGCTGAAAAAATTAAAACAGTTCAGGATGCAATTAATTACATTAAAGAAAAAACACAATAAAAGGAGAATTTATGAAGAAAAAAAGGGTTGCAGTTACAGGTGTTGGCCTTGTAACTCCCTGCGGTGTTGGAACTGAAGAAACATGGAAAAATGTAATTAATGGGAAATCTGGTATTTCAAAAATCACAAAATTTGATGTAGAAAAGTTTGAGACAAAAATTGCTGGGGAAGTAAAAAATTTCAATCCATTAGATTTTATTGAAAAAAAAGAAGTAAAAAGAATGGAAAATTTTATTCAATTTTCAATAGCTGCAACTCAATTTGCACTACAGCAAGCAAAGATAGATTTTGACGAGAAATTGAAAGAAAAAACAGGGGTAATAATTGGAGTTGGGCTTGGTGGATTGATGCTAATTGAAAATAATAAACTTGTTTTAGAACAGAGAGGCCCAAGAAAAATTTCTCCTTTTTTTATTCCCATGCTTATTGGGAATGAGGCAGCTGCAAATGTATCAATAAAATGGGGTTTTAAAGGACCTAATTTTTGTGTAACAACTGCATGTGCTTCTGGAGCTCATGCAATTGGTGAAGCTTTTAAAATAATTCAAAGAGGTGCAGCAAAAGTAATAATTACAGGAGGAGCTGAATCTGTAATTACCCCATTATCAATTTCTGGATTTAATGCAATGAAAGCTCTTTCAAGAAGAAACGATGAACCTGAAAAAGCTTCCAGACCTTTTGATAAAGATAGAGATGGATTTGTAATGGGTGAAGGTGCAGGTGTTATAGTTTTAGAGGATTTAGATTTTGCTTTAGAAAGAGGTGCTAAAATTATTGCTGAATTAATAGGATATGGCCTCTGTTGTGAAGCTTATCATATTGCCGCTCCAGCTCCAGATGGAGAAGGAATGGCAATGAGTATGAAACTTGCATTAGAAGATGCTGGAATTAATCCAGAAGATATTGATTATATAAATGCTCATGGCACAGCAACTGAACTAAATGATAAATATGAAACAAAAGCTATAAAAAAAGTTTTTGGTTCTCATGCTTACGATTTAGTTGTAAGCTCAACAAAATCAGTTATGGGACATTTACTTGGTGCTGCAGGTGGTGTGGAAGCAGGTTTAACTGTGCTTGCTTTAAAAAATGGAATAATCCCTCCAACAATAAATTTAGAAAATCCAGACCCTGAGTGCGACCTTAATTATGCTCCAAATAAATTTATTGAAAAAGATATAAAATATGCAATGAGTAATTCATTTGGTTTTGGCGGTCAAAATGCAACTTTAATTTTTAAAAAGTATGAAGGATAAAAGATGATTATTGGTATTGGTTCAGACCACGGAGGATTTGAATTAAAAGAGGTTTTGAAAAAATTTTTAAATGAAAATTATGAAATTAAAGATTATGGTTGTTTCTCAGAAAAATCTGTTGATTATCCAGATATTGCAAAATCTTTGTGTAAAGAGCTATTGGATGGAAAAATTGATAGAGGCATATTAATTTGTGGCACTGGCATTGGAATGAGTATTACCGCAAATAGATTTAAAGGAATAAGAGCAACTTTATGTAATGATTTGTTTTCAGCAAAAATGTCCCGAAGACACAATAACTCAAATGTATTATGTCTTGGAGGTAGAATTTTAGGAAAAGAGCTTGCAAAGGAAATTGTTAAAGTATGGCTAACAGAACCTTTTGATGGTGATAGACATTTAAGAAGATTAAACAAAATTGATGAATGTTAGATTAAGTGAATTTGAAATAAACGCTATAA
The DNA here is from genome assembly GCA_964593895.1 of uncultured bacterium. Taxonomy (GTDB): domain Bacteria; phylum DYJV01; class DYJV01; order DYJV01; family JALVYZ01; genus CAZQKL01. The sequence continues at coordinate 2,124 of CAZQKL010000091.1, read as the reverse complement.
AATCTACAGCATATGAAATTTTTGGGAAAAATTCTAAAATTATTTTATTTGGTAGTAGAGCTAATCCTAATAAAAAAGGTGGCGATATTGATTTACTAATTATTCCTGAAAAAAAGGATAATCTTTTTGAAAAAAAGATAAAGTTTCTTGCAAGAACAAAAATGAAAATTGGAGAACAAAAGATAGATTTAATTTTATATAAAGATGGCAGGTCTGAAATAGAGAAAGAAGCTTTAAAAAATGGTGTGGAACTATTATAAAAATTAATGGTGTAGTTAAAAAATTAATTGTAGATTAGAGGGGTATAATGGGTTATCTTGAAATTTTAAAACAGACTGATATTGAGATTGCAAAATTAATAAAAAATGAAATGGTTAGAGAAGAGGAGAAAATTGTTCTAATTGCTTCTGAAAATTACTCTTCATTTGCTGTTTTAGAAGCATTGGGTTCAGTTTTAACAAATAAATATGGTGAAGGTTATCCAAGAAAGAGATATTATGGTGGTTGCGAGTATATAGATGAAATTGAACAGATAGCAATTGATAGGGCAAAGAAACTTTTTGGAGCAAAATTTGTAAATGTTCAGCCTCATTCAGGTTCCTCTGCAAATATGGCGGTTTATTTCAGTATTTTAAAACCAGGAGATAAAGTTTTAGGATTAAATCTTGCCCATGGTGGACATTTGACACATGGCGCAAAGGTAAGCTTTTCTGGAAAATTTTTTGAATCTCATTTTTATGAATTAAATGAAAACGGTTTTCTGGATTATGATAAAATTAGAGATATTGCAAAAAAGGTAAGACCAAAACTAATAATATGCGGTTATTCTTCATATTCAAGGATAATTGATTTTAAAAAATTTAGAGAAATAGCTGATGAAGTTGGTGCATATTTAATGGCTGATATTGCCCATATTGCAGGACTTGTTGTTGCTGGAGTTCATCCTTCACCTGTGGGGATTGCTCATTTTGTTACAGCTACAACTCATAAAACTTTAAGAGGTCCGAGAGGTGGAATAATAATGACAGATGATGAGGAACTTGCAAAAAAAATTGATAAAACAATTTTCCCTGGGATTCAAGGTGGCCCTCTTTTTCATGTAATTGCAGCAAAAGCGGTTGCTTTTAAAGAAGCAATGAGCGAAAAGTTTAAAAACGACCAGATTCAAACTGTAAAAAATTCAAAAGCTTTATGTGAAGAAATGAAAAAATTTGGATATAAAATAGTTTCAGATGGAACAGATAACCATTTATTTGTAGTAGATTTGAGAAATAAAAAACTAACAGGAAGAGAAGTTCAGTTTGCTCTTGATAAGGCAGGAATAACATTAAATAGAAATGCAATTCCTTTTGACCCTTTACCTCCAAATATTACAAGTGGAATAAGAATAGGAACTCCAATTGTTACAACAAGAGGGATGAAAGAAAAACATATGAAAAATATTGCGGAATTTATAAATAGAGCAATAGAAAATAGAAATAATGAAAATTCTCTTGAAAAAATAAGAGTGGAAGTAAAAGAGTTTTGTGAAAATTTTCCATTTTACAAAAATTTAATTTCATCCTGCAATTTTTAAAAAATAATGAAAAGACCTGATTGGCATCACTATTTTATGGCTATTGCAGAACTTGTCTCTACTCGTTCAACATGTTTAAGAAGAAAAGTTGGGGCAGTTATAGTAAAAAATAAAAGAATTCTTGCAACTGGTTATAATGGTGCTCCAACTGGAATAAAACATTGTGAAGAAACAGGTTGTTTAAGAGAAAAGTTAAATGTTCCATCTGGCCAGAGACATGAATTATGTAGAGGACTTCATGCAGAACAGAATGCAATAATTCAAGCTGCATATCATGGAGTTGAAATAAATGGTTCTGAAATATATTGCACAAATCTTCCATGTATAATTTGCACAAAAATGATTATAAATGCTGGAATAAAAAAGATATATTATAAAGAAGGCTATCCAGATGAGCTATCTAAAAGTATGCTTCAGGAAGCAAACATTGAACTTATAAAAATTTAAGAAAAAGAGGAGGAAGATGAGTAAATTTTTTGATTTTCTTTTCAAAAAAAAGGAAAATGATGAAGAAAAAGCTGAGGAACTTGAAAAAGTAAAACTTGAAT
>CAZQKL010000090.1:0-8700 GCA_964593895.1 uncultured bacterium | reverse complement strand
TTATACCTTCTCTATTTTTACTGCACAAACTTTATATTCTGGTATTTTTGCAACTGGGTCAAGAACATTATTTGTAAGAATGTTTATTGCTGATTCAAAAAAATGAAAACATCCAAAAACAACTCCTTGAGCAACTCTTTCTGATATTTTAGCATTAGTTACAATTGAACCTCTTCTTGAACTAACTTTAATTTTATCTCCATTATTTATTCCTAATTTTGCAGCATCTTTTGGATTAATTTCAAGTGCAGGTTGAGATAAATAATACGTCAATACTTTTGACCTTTTTGTCATAGTTGCTGTATGAAAATGTTCATATCTTCTACCTGTTGTTAAAATAAATGGATATTCTTTATCTGGTTTTTCTGCAGGCTCTTTATTTTCAATTGGAGTTAATAAACCTTTTCCTCTTGCAATTTTTCCAACATGAAGTATTGGAGTTCCTGGATGGTCTTCATCTGGACATGGCCAGCAAACACCATCCTGCTCTTCAATTTTCTTATAAGTTATTCCAGCATATTGTGGAGTTACTTTTCTTATTTCTTCAAAAACTTCTTCTGGATTATTTGAATACTTTACTCCAAATTTTTCAGCTAACATACATAAAATAGTTAAATCATCTTTTGCTTCTCCAGGAGGTTCAACTGCTTTTCTAACTCTTTGAACTCTTCTTTCAGTGTTTGTAAATGTTCCTTCTTTTTCAGCAAAGCATGCTCCTGGTAAAACAACATCTGCATGTTGAGCAGTCTCAGTCATAAAAATATCTTGAACAACTATAAATTCAAGTTTTTCAATAGCTTCCTTAAAATGATTTAAATGTGCTTCACTAACTAATGGGTTTTCTCCCATAATATATAATGCCTTTAATTTTCCTTGTTCAACTAAATTTGGAATTTCAGTTAAAGGTGCTCCTCTATTTAAACTGCAGGTTGCTCCCCATTCAGAAGAAAATTTTTTACAAATTTCCTCATTATCTACAGGCTGATAACCTGGATAAACATTAGGAAGTCCACCCATATCACATGCACCTTGAACATTATTCTGTCCTCTTAAAGGATTTACCCCAGCTCCCTCTTTTCCAATATTACCAGTAATTAAAGCAAGATTTGCTAAAGATTTAACATTATCTGTCCCGTTTGAATGTTGGGTTATTCCCATTGCATATAGGATTGATGCAGATTTTGCTTTACCATATAGTAATGCTGCTTCTTTTAGTTTTTCAGCTGGAATACCTGTAATTTCTTCAACTTTTTCAGGTGTGTATTTTTCTACAACTTTCTTAAGTTCTTCAAAACCTTCTGTATGCTCCTTTATAAACTCTTCATCATGTAAATTATTGTTTATAATAACATTCATAAAACCATTTATCCATGCAACATTATTTCCTGGCTTTGGCTGTAGCCAAACTTCTGCATAATCAACTAAATCTATTCTCTTTGGGTCAACAACTATTAACTTTGCACCCTTTTTCATTACCGCTTCACGAATGTAATTAGCAATAATTGGATGGCATTCTGAAGTATTAGAACCTGTCACTAAAATTACTTCAGCCTTTAATGTCATATCTTCAATTGAATTTGTCATTGCACCGCTTCCAAGAACAGTAGCCAGACCGGCTACAGTTGAAGAATGTCAGAGACGGGCGCAATGGTCTATATTATTTGTTCCAATAACACTTCTAAAAAATTTCTGAAATGTATAATTTTCTTCATTTGTTGCTCTTGCACTTGTTAGCCCATAAATTGCATCTGGACCATACTTTTCTTTAATTTCAGTTAATTTATCTTTAATGTAAGTTAATGCTTCATCCCAGCTAACTTCTACAAATTCACCATTTTTCTTAATTAATGGTTTTTTTAATCTATCCTCACTATGAACAAAATCGTAACCAAATCTTCCTTTTATACATAATGAACCTTTATTTGGTCCAACTCCTGGTTTAGATGTTACTTTTATTATTTTATTCTCATAAACATTTAACTCTAACTGACACCCACACCCGCAATATCCACATGTTGTTTGCACTCTTTTATAAGTCCATAATCTTCCTTTTATACTGCATAATTTATCAGTCAAAGCTCCTGTTGGACATACAAATAAACATTCTCCACAAGATTTACAAGCTTCTTCATCAACAACCGCAACTTTAGCATCCCAGCCAGTTCCTACAATATCAATTGCCTGTCTGCCTGTAATTTCTCTGCAGGCAGTTATACATCTAAGACACATAATACAACGGTCAGCCCATTGCCTTATAAATGGAGTAGCATATTTGGGCATTCCTTTATTTGGAAGTTTTTCTTGAAATTCAACTTTATCTATTTGAAATTCATAAACTAAATCTTGAAGGTCACATTCACCACCTTTATCACAAATAGGACAATCAAGAGGATGATTTAAAAGCATTAATTTTAACGCATTTCTTCTAATCTCATACAATAAATCTGAATTTGTTATTACTTCAATTCCATCATCAACTGGTGTCATGCAGGCAGGAACTGGATGGTCATAATCTTTAACTTCAACCATACACATTCTGCATGAACCAATTGGAGTTAATCTTTCATGATAACAAAGAGTAGGAATTCTAATTCCTAATTTTTTTGCAGCTTGTAAAATTGTAGTTCCTCTGGGAACTTCAACTTCCTGACCATCAATTTTTAATTTTACCAATTCTTCACCCATTGAAGTTACTCCTTTTAAAATTAGTAACCTATCATTCCAACTCTATAACATTTTAAACATCTATCAGCTTCTGCCCTTGCTTCAACAATTGTATAACCTTGGGTATATTCAATAAAGCTTTTCTTTCTCTCTTCAGGGCTCATATGTTTTATTGGAACTCTTGGTCTTCCATCAATTATTCCTATATTTTCATATGAATCAAAAACTTTTACTTTATTTACATAATCTTCAAGTTTTTCATCTAAATCAGGCTTAACTTCTACACCTTTTAAATATTTATCAACTCTATCTGCAGCTCTTCTCCCACCTGCACAAGCTCTTATTAATGCATCTGGAGCGGTAACAACATCTCCTGCTGCAAAAACACCTTTTCTTGTAGTCATACAAGATTCTGTATCCACAACAATAGTATTCTTTCTTGTTACATCAATTCCATCTACTCCTTCTAAAACACTTAAATCTATTGCCTGACCTATTGCAGGAACAACTATATCGCACTCTAAAAAGAAATTACTTCCTTCTATTGGAATTGGTCTTCTTCTACCAGATTCATCAGGTTCACCTAATTTCATCTTTATAAGCTCAACTCCAACAACTTTCCCATCTTTTCCTACAATCTTTACTGGATTTGTTAAAAACATAAACTTTACACCTTCTTCTTCAGCCTCTTCTATCTCCTCAACATTTGCTGGCATTTCACTTCTTGTTCTTCTATAGACTAAAATTACTTCCTCTTTTCCAAGTCTTAATGAACATCTAACACAATCCATTGCAACATTTCCACCACCAACAACAACTACCCTTTTACCCTCAGGATATGGGTCTTTTCCATTGTTTATATCAAGCAGATATTTCACTCCAGGAATAAAACCTTTATATCCTGCATCTTCTCCTTCAACTCTCATTTTGCTAGAAGAATGAGCTCCAATTGAGATAATTATTGCATCAAATTCTTTTTCAATTTCTGAAAATTTTATATCTTTTCCAACATAGGTATTATACGCAATTTCAACTCCAAGAGACTGAATTGCTTCTGTCTCTTTTCTAATTATATCTCTTGGCAACCTGTAATCTGGAATTCCAACTGCAGCCATTCCTCCAGGTTCACCTAATCTTTCAAAAATTTTAACCTTATATCCTTTAAGAGCAAGATGATATGCTGCAGTGAGACCAGCTGGACCAGCACCAATTATTGCAACTTTTTTATCTTTTTCCTCCTCAATTGGAGTAAATTTCTTAACTCCTTTTCTTTTTAATTCAAAATCAGCGACAAATCTTTTTAAATGCTTTATAGCAATTGGACCATCAAGGAGCATTCTACGACAATTATCTTCACATGGCTTTATACAAACTCTGCCAACAATTCCAGGAAGGGGAAGTCTTGTTCTAATTAAATCAAGTGAATCTTGAAATCTACCTTCTCTAATTGCTTCTATGTATTGAGGAATAGGAAGATGAATTGGACATGCGTCCATACATGGTGCAGTTAATTTTGAAACGTAATTTAAATTACTCTTTTTAACAATTCCTTTAACAGCATTTTCAAAATCTTCTTTAAAATATTCTAATGCCTGTAAAATTGGCTTTGTTACAGTTTGACCTAAATTACATCTTGAACCTTCTTTAATTGAAACACTTAATTTTTTTATTATTTCAAGTTCACTTTCTGTTGCTTCTCCTTCTACTAATTTTTTAAATATATCAGCTAAAACTTTTGTCCCTATTCTGCATAAGAAACATTTACCACATGAATGCTTTTGAGCTTCTTCCATATACTTCCAACATGCTTCAATAATTGAAACATTTTCATCAAAGATAACAATTCCGTCCCAACCAACAAATACTTTTACTTCATTTCCATCAAAATAATCTGGAATGGTTAAATTTTCAGGAACAGCATATTCACCTTCACTTTTTCCTCTATTATCAATTATTTCATCTTTCCATAAACTAAAAACAACTTTAGCCATCTGTTTTCTCCTGTGTTTTATCTATCAATTTCACCCAAAACTATATCTAAACCGCCAATAGCGGTAATTATATCAGAAAGCATATATCCTTCAACCATCTTTGGTAAAGCAGAAACATGAATAAAACATGGAGATTTAATCTTCAATCTATATGGTTTATTCCCTCCATCGCTGTATATATAAAACCCTAATTCTCCCTTAGAACCTTCAACAGATTGGTAAACTTCTCCTTTTGGAACAGGAAATCCTGCAGATGCAAATTTAAATCTTCTTATTAAAGCTTCAATATCTGTTCTTACTCTTTCTTGAGGTGGATTTAAATATGGCAAATCTGCCATAACAGGTCCATCAGGAAGATTTTCAATAGCCTGTTTAATTATTTTTACAGATTGACGCATCTCCTCAATTCTGCACATGTATCTATCAAATGCATCTCCATTTGTTCCAACAGGAACCTCAAAATCAAAATCCTCATAACTTGAATATGGAAATGCTTTTCTTACATCGTAATTTACTCCTGACGCTCTTCCAACAGCCCCTGTAAGACCTAAATTTATAGCTTCTTCATATGAAATAACAGCTAAATTTTCATTTCTTAATCGCCATATTTTATTATCAGTTAACAATCTCTCATATCCATCAATCTTTTTTGGGAAAATTTTTACAAAATTTTTAACCTTTTCAACAAATTTATCTGTAATATCCTTTGCAACTCCACCTATCCTCATATACGTTGGAGTAAGTCTTCCACCACTTGCTTCTTCAATACATTCCATTATAAGTTCTCTATCTGAAAATGTGTAAAAAACAACTGTCATTGCACCTAAATCTAATGCTGTAGAACCAAGCCATAGATGGTGACCCATAATTCTTGATAATTCGCAAATTATCACTCTAAGATATTGAGCTCTTTTTGGAACTTCTATGCCAAGTAATTTTTCTACAGCAAGCACATACCCTAAATTATTTAAGGAAGCAGCTGTATAATCAAGCCTGTCTGTTAAAGGGATAGCTTGATGATAAGTCATCTCTTCTGCAAGTTTTTCTATACCTCTATGTAAATGACCAATTATTGGAGTTACTTTAACTACTTTTTCTCCTTCAAGTTCTAATTCAAGTCTTAATACCCCATGTGTTGATGGGTGATGTGGACCAAAATGTAATCTCAAATGTCTCTCAGTAATCATTTTTTACCTCTAATTTAATATTTTAAAACATTTAGCCTAATTTTTTCTGGATCCCATTTCTTATCAAAATCGTATCCTTTTACTGGAAAATCTTTTCTCAATGGATGATATTCAAAACCTGGCCACATTAAAATTCTTCTTAAATCTGGATGGCCCTCAAATTCTATTCCAAACATATCGTAAACTTCTCTTTCTGGGAAATTTGCACTCTGCCAGAGATGATAAACAGATGGAACTTTCTCTCCCTCATCAACCTGAGTTTTTAAAATTAATCTGTGGTCATAATCAACAGAAACTAAAATATAAACAATATCAAATCTTGGTTTTCTTTTATACGGTAAAAAGTCCACTGCAGTTACATCCACAAGCATATTGAAAAGAAGTTTTTTCTCTTTTTTCAAAAATTCACACACCTCAAGGAGTTTTTCTTTTTTAACAACAACAATAGGGTCTCCTCTAAACTCTTTTGCTTCAATTATTGCTTTTTTATATTTTTTTTGGATTAATTTTATAATCTCTGAAGGCTTAGCCATTTTTTTCTCCCAGTATTAAATTGCTGGAATTTCTATCTTTTCTGGTATATTCCTTTGCTGACAATATTTTTTAATATCTTCCTCAGTAACAATATCTGGTCTATCTCTAAATCTTTCACCTCTTGCTCTATGCTGAATTTTCATAAGTGCTGCAAGTAACCCTTCTGGTCTTGGTGGACACCCTGGAAGATAAACATCTACAGGAATTATTTGATCAACTCCTTGAACAACAGCATAAGTTTGAAAAACACCACCACATGAAGCACATGCACCCATTGCAATTACCCATTTAGGGTCAGCAATCTGTTCATATATTGTTTTTACCATTGGGCTCATTTTTTTTGTTAATGTGCCAGCTACAATCATTAAATCAGATTGCCTTGGGGAAGGTCTAAATACTTCAGAACCAAAACGAGCTATATCATAATGAGCAACACTTGTTGCCATCATCTCAATTGCGCAACATGCCAAACCAAATGTACATGGCCAAACAGAATAACTTCTTGCAAGACCTACAATCTTTTCAAGAGTTGTTGTTAAAATTAAACCATCAGGCAAAAATCTTTCTACTCCCATTGTAATGCTCCTTTTTTCCAAACATAAACAAATCCAACCAATAGAATAAAAATAAAAATAAACATTTCTATTAATCCAAAAACACCTAATTTTTTAAAATAAACAGCCCATGGATACATATAAACACATTCTAAATCAAAAAGTAGAAATAACAATGCAACAATGTAATACTTTACATCAAATGGAGCCCAAGTTGAACCAATCGTAGGAAGACCACTTTCATACGGCATATCTTTTAAAGGATTTCTTCTACGAGGCCCGAGAATATGGGAAAGACCTATCATAACAACAGCAAGAATAACTGCTAAAATTAAAACAACTGCAATTCCAAGATATGAACCAAGATATGTGTTTAAAGAAGGCGTCATTATTCACCTCTTGTGAAAGAAATTTCAAAAGCTAAACCCCATTACTTCAATACGATTAATTTGTCAAGAAAAAATTGTAAAACTTTATACAAAATACAAAATAATTTAGAATTGGAAAAAATGAAAGGATTTAAATGAGTTATAAAGATAAATTTCTATGCAATTGCATAATGATAATTCTTATTATTAAAAAAATTCCATGCTGATTTATCTTTTAATAAAGTTTTTGCCAATTGATAATTTAATTCATGTCCTGATTTAATACCTATGAAGTGTCCAATAAATTTTAATCCAATAAGACTTAAATCTCCTATTGCATCTAATATCTTGTGTCTAACAAATTCATCCTCATATCTTAATCCTTCAGGATTTAAAATTCCATCTTCAGTTAATACAATTGCATTTTCAAGAGAACCACCAAGCCCAAGATTATTTTTTCGCAATAGTTCAACTTCCTTTAAAAATCCAAAGGTTCTTGCTTTTGAAATTTCTGAAATATAATTTTCAGTTGAAAAATCAAAGGAAAACATCTGGGAGCCAATTAATGGATGATTATAATCAATGAAAAAAGAAAAGGTTAAATTTTCTGAAGGTTCAATTATTACAGTTTTATCTTTCTTTTTTATCTCAATCTTTTTCGTTATTTTAATTATTTTTTTTGGTTCATCAAACTCTTTAATTCCTGCTTTTAACAATAATTTTATAAATGGATAACTACTTCCATCCATTGCTGGAAGCTCACAACCATCAATTTTAACAATTAAATTATCAATTCCAAGACCGAAAAGTGCAGATAAGAAATGCTCAACAGTTTTAATTCTAACCTTCCCAATTCCAAGTTCTGTGCACATAACAGTATCTACCACATAATCAATATGTGCTGGAATTTCTGGATTTCCTGGTAAATCAATTCTTTTAAAAATTATACCAGTATTTGGTGGTGCTGGAAGCAATTTTACTGTGACATTTCTGCCACTATGAAGAGCAACCCCTGTGAATTCAATGTCACACTTTATTGTCCTTTGTCTTTCCATCTATTTGAACTCCTTATAATTTTTTAAAACTTCAAATTACCCATTTTTTAAATAAAATGCAATTAATATGCCTTTTTTATAAAATTTAAAATAAAAATAGACTGGAGATAAGTTAAGAACTATCGGGGCGAGAGGATTTGAACCTCCGACCACCTGAACCCCATTCAGGTGCGCTGCCAGGCTGCGCTACGCCCCGCAACTTTTTAAAATATTTAAAATTTCTTTTAATTCATTAATTAGAGCTGATAGAGTAATTTTTTTTGATTGGTTTTCCAGTATCTCTCTTGCTCTGGCAATTTTTATCTTTTTTTCGTAGAGTAAATATTTTATTTTTAAAAATTTTTCAA
>CAZQKL010000089.1:0-8723 GCA_964593895.1 uncultured bacterium | reverse complement strand
AACCTCCAAATTTTAAATTTTAAAACGATAACATACAATAACCTCAAAGTCAATTAAAAAAGTAAAAATATATTATTGACGATTTTACCAATTTATTATAATGAATACAACAAATGTATGTGTACAATTCATTATCATCACAAAAAGAAGAGTTTAAGCCTATAAATTCTGGGAAAGTAGGAATTTACACTTGTGGAGTAACAGTTTACGATTTGTGTCACATTGGACATGCAAGAAGTATAATTGCTTTTGACGTAATTTACAGATATTTCCAATATAAAGGTTATGATGTTGTTTTTGTAAGAAATTTCACTGACATAGATGATAAAATAATAAATAAAGCAAATCAACTTGTCGTGCCTTTTTATGAAGTAAGTGAGAAATACATAAATGAATATTATATTGATGTTGAGAAATTGAATATAAAAAAGCCAACCTTTGAACCAAGAGCAACTGAGCATATTAAAGATATGATAGATTTTGTAAAAGTTTTAATTGACAAAGGTTATGCTTATGAAGTTGAAGGTGATGTTTACTTTGAAGTTGAAAAGTTTAAAGAATATGGGAAATTATCCAAAAAGAATATAGATGAATTACTTGCAGGAGCAAGAATAGATGTAAATGAAAAGAAAAAAAATCCCCTTGATTTTGCTCTATGGAAAAAATCAAAGGAGAATGAACCCTACTGGGATAGTCCATGGGGAAAAGGCAGGCCAGGTTGGCATCTTGAATGTTCTGTTATGAGTATGAAATATCTTGGAGAGACTTTTGATATTCATGGTGGTGGTAAAGATTTAATATTTCCTCATCATGAGAATGAAATTGCTCAATCTGAAGCATATTCAGGAAAAACTTTTGTTAATTATTGGCTTCATAACGGATTTGTAAATATTAATAAAGAAAAGATGAGTAAATCTTTGGGAAATTTTTTGACAATAAGAGAAGTAACAGAAAAGATAAATCCAGAGATTTTAAGATTTTTCCTTTTAACATCTCATTACAGAAGCCCAATTGATTTTTCAGAGGAGAATGTAAGAAATTCAGCAAATGCTTATATGAGATTAAATTATTCCCTTGAAAGATTGTATTCAATTCTTGAAAAATCAGAGTTAAAAGAAACTAATTTGAATGAGAAAAATCTCTCAAAGGCACAAAAAAAGCTTTTAAATAAGTTTTATGAAACAAAAGATAAATTTTTTTCAGCAATGGATGATGATTTTAATAGTGCAAGTGCCATTGGGTTTATTTTTGATTTTTTGCCAGACTTAAATAGAGTTATTTACTCTCCAAATATATCAAATTTAAATGAAGACGCACTTAAAGTGTTATTAATTATTAAAAATTTTTTTGTTGATATTTCAAAAATTTTTGGCTTGTTTTCAATTGCACCCAAAAATTTCATTGAGCTTGAAAAGAAAAAATTTCTTGAAAAGAATAATTTAGATGAAAATTTTATAATAGAAAAAATCAATGAAAGAACAAAATTAAGAAAAGAAAAAAATTTTGAAAAAGCTGATGAAATAAGAGCTGAATTAAATAGATTGGGAATTATACTTGAAGATACGCCCCAGGGAACAATATGGAAATTTGAATTTTAGGGAGAGGCTATATGGATGTAAAATACATTAATCCGTTTCTTACAGCTACAGTAAATGTTTTACAAACAATGGCTTTTGTTGACCCAAAGCCTGGAAAACCTTTTATAAAAAAGGATAAAACTGCGCTTGGAGATGTAACTGGAATAATTGGATTAAGTGGAGATGTTACAGGGACTTTGTCAATAACATTTGAGGAAGATACAATAAAACATATTTTATCCAATATGTTTGGTGAAGAGGTCAAAGAGATTAATGATGAAGTAAGAGACGGAGTTGGAGAATTAACAAATATGATATGTGGTGATGCAAGAAAATTACTTCAACAGCAGGGGATAAATTTAAAAGCTTCAATTCCATCTATTGTATCAGGGAAAAATCATGTTATTCAACATATAACTGGGAGCCCAATAATAGCATTACCATTTACAACAGAAGCTGGAAAATTTGTTGTTGAATTTACTTTCAAGAAAAATTAACATAACTTCTTGACATGAAAAATATATTTTGCTAATTGAGGTTGCGTTTTATAATTATGGAAAATTATGAAAGATTTAAAAACCAAATTATAAAATATCATCTCTTTTTTTCAATAATTATAATTTCTCTATTTTATTCTCTTAATCTTCCAAAATATGTAAACGCATACATTTTAGGAGCTTTTGTAAGCATTATTAGTTTTATCTTAATGGCAAAAACAAATGAAAAAATTTTTTTTCTTAGAAAAAATTTTACATCATATCAGAGAAAATGGTTTATATTGAGATATATCTTAATTGCTCTTGTGCTTGTTGCTTCATTAAAGAAAAATTATTTTAATTTCGCTGGAGCAGTGATTGGAATTTTTTCAATTCAATTAACTATATTTTCTTCTTTAATATTGGGAAAACTGAGGAACTAAATGGAAGATATTGGTAAAATAATTCAGTGGCATGTTTCAATTTTTGGATTAAATTTAACCATAAATGTGATGACATTAATTATGAGTTGGCTTATAATGTTTTTTTTAATGATTATCGCTATTATTGTAGGAAAGAGAACCTCTATTATTCCTAATTATCTACAATGCTTATTTGAACCATTAATTTCAGGGTTTGATGAGCTTGTAAAAGATACAATGGAAAGTGATGATAGAAAATATTTTGCTTTAACTACTGCTTTGTTTATTTTTTTGCTTTTATGTAATTACATTGGAGTAATTCCTGGTTGTGAAGAACCTACAAAAGATTTGAATACTCCTCTTGGTCTTGCAATATTGGGGTTTATAATTTCTCATTATTCAGGAATTAAAGTTAAAGGAATTAAGAAATATCTTTCAGAATATCTACAACCTTTTTTTCTAATGGCTCCTTTAAATGTAATTGGTGAGCTTGCAAAAATAATATCAATTTCATTCAGATTATTTGGAAATATAATGGGCGGTTCAATAATTATTATTGTGGTGAGCCATCTTGTTTATAATTTGGTGTTACCACCATTTTTATATGCTTTTTTTGGAATATTTGTTGGAACAGTTCAAGCTTTTGTTTTTACAATGTTAACTCTTGTTTATATTTCATTACAGGTAAAAGAATAGTATGAATGCATTTTGGATAAATTCAAGTGCATATTTTGGCGCTGGTCTATGTATGGGTTTTGGTGCAATAGGTGCAGCTTTAGGAGAAGGAATAATTGCAGGGAGTGCTTCAACTGGAATTTCAAGACAGCCAGCAGTTTCAGGTGAGATTTTAAAAATGATGTTAATTTCACAAGCTGTAACAGAATCTTCAGCGATTTTTGCTCTTGTGATAGCAATTTTTCTATTATTTCAAAGTTTTAAAGGAACTACTTTAACAGAAGCAATGGCTTTAATCAGTTCAGGATTTTGTATGGGAATGGGAGCTTTAGGTTCTGGAATTGGTTGTGGATTTCCTGGAGCAAAGGCTTGTGAGGCAATTTCAAGAAATCCAAAGGTTTCAAATAAAATTATGACAGCAATGCTTGTCGGTCAAGCTGTTGATCAAACTCCTACAATTTTTGCACTTTTTATTTCTCTTTTATTACTATTTATGAATTTTTCAGCGGTTGTAAAATTTTCAATAGCAATGGCGGTATTATCTGCTGGGATAAGTATGGGGTTTGGGGCAGTTGGGCCTGGAATTGGTGGAGGAATAGCTGCAGGGTATGCAATTGAAGGAATTGGGAAAAATAAAGAGCTTTCAGCTATATTATTAAGAACAATGTTAATTGGCCAGGCAGTTAGCCAATCCACAAGTATATATGCAATGGTAATTTCTCTTGTTTTATTATTTGTGGTTAAATAAATTTATGGAGGTATATAATGCAGATAACAGGAAAAGAAATTATTGAAGCTGCCTCCCTTTTGGGAGCAGGAATTTCAATGGGGTTAGGTGCTATAGGTCCAGGAATTGGAGAAGGATTTGCTGCTGGAAAAGCATGTGAAGGAATTTCTCGTAATCCTAATGAAGCAGGTCTTTTAACAAGAACAATGCTTGTTGGTCAGGCAGTAACAGAATCTACAGGAATTTATGCACTTGTTGTAGCATTGCTTTTAATTTTTGTTGTATAAAAATAATAGAGAGGTGAAAAAGTGATAAGTCTTAATGCGACATTAATAATTCAGATTATTAATTTCATATTTCTAATGTGGTTTTTAAACAAATTTTTATTTAAACCTGTTTTAAAGATTTTAGATGAAAGAAAAAACAGAATTGAGAATGATTTCAGAAAAGCAAAGGAATTAGAAGAAAAAATTAAAGAAGGGTTTGAAAAGTATAATATGGAGCTTGAAAATGCAAAATCTGAAGGTGCAAACCTAAAGTTAAAAGCAAGAGATGAAGCTACAAAAGTGTTAAATGAAAAAATTGAAAAAGCTAAAATGGAGGCGAATAATTATTTAAATCAATTTAAGCAGGAAATGGAAAAAAATAAAAAAGATTTAAAAGTCCAACTTGAGAAGGATATAGAAAATTTGGCTAAAACTCTTTGTTCAACATTACTTGGAAGGGAGATTTAAAATGAGAAAATTTTTGATAATTTTCTTATTGTTATTGTTTTCTTTATCTTTATACGCTGGAGAAGGTCATACAAATCATGTTGATAAAAGAATGTTGTGGGATTTTATTTGGAGAATTATTAATTTTGGAATTCTTGTTTTCTTTTTAATAAAAGTTTTGAAAAAGCCAATCAGTCAATTTTTATACTCAAGAAAAGAAGAGGTGGAAGTTGCTTTAAAAGAAGCAGAAGAGGCAAGATTGCAAGCTGAACAGAAGTATAAAGAATATGAAGAAAAGATAAAAAATCTTGAAAAAGAAAAAGAGGAAATTATTGCTATGATGAAAAAGGAAGCTGAAGCTGAAAAAGAAAGAATATTAAAGGAAGCAGAAGAAAAAGCTAAAAAGATTATTGAGCAAGCTAAAATTCTTGCAAGTCAAGAGCTTGAAAAGGAAAAAGAATTAATTAAAAAAGAAGCAGCTGAAAAAGTTATAAATCTTGCAAAGGAACTATTAAAAAAGAATATAACAAAACAGGACCATCAAAAATTAATTCAAGAAACCATTGAAAGGATGGTGAGCTAATGATTAAATATAAGGTTGCAAACAGATATTCAAAAGCATTATTTGAAACTGCAAAAGAATATGAAATTTTAGACAAAGTTAAAGAGGATATTGAAATAATTAATGAAGTGTTTAAAACTTCAAAAGATTTCAAAATAATCATGGAGACAAGTGCTGTTTCTAAAGAAGAGAAAAAGAAGATTATGGAAGAGCTTGCAAAAAAATTTGACCTTAATATTATTTCATTGAATTTTTTTAAAGTTTTAATTGACAAAAATAAATTTAAATTCCTGCCAACCATAACTGAAGTCTTTTTAAAATTATACAAAGATTTTATAGGAATTGCAGATTATGAGGTTATTTCTGCAGTTGAACTTGATAAAGAGATAATCAATAAAATAAAGAAAAAACTTGAAGAAAAAACTGGCAAAAAAGTTCAATTGAAAACATCAATTGATGAAGAAATAATTGGTGGTTTAATAATTAAAACAGAAGGTTTAATCTATGATGGTTCAATAAAAACACATTTATTGAAAATAAAAGAAAAAATCTTAAAGGGGTAGGGATATGCAATTAAAAGCTGATGAAATAACAGGGGTTCTTAAATCTTACATCAAAGATTACGAGAAAAAGATTGATGTTAGTGAAACTGGAACTGTTTTAAGCGTTGGTGATGGTATTGCAAGAATATATGGACTTGAAAAGGTAATGGCTGGAGAGCTTGTGGAATTTGAAGGTGGAATTTATGGACTTGTGCTTAACCTTGAAGAGGATAATGTTGGTGTTGCTATAATGGGTGAGGATATACACATTAAAGAAGGTGATATTGTTAAAAGAACAGGAAGAATATTCCAGGTGCCAGTTGGAAAAGCAATGCTTGGAAGGGTTGTTGACCCTCTTGGAAGACCAATAGATGGAAAAGGCCCAATAAAGGCAGAAGAAACAAGAGTTGTTGAAATTAAAGCTCCTGGAATTGTTTATAGAAAGCCTGTTCATGAACCTTTGCAAACAGGAATTAAAGCAATAGATGCTATGATACCTATTGGAAGAGGTCAAAGAGAATTAATTATTGGTGATAGGCAGACTGGGAAAACAGCAATTGCAATAGATACAATTATTAATCAGAAGGGGAAAAACTGTTACTGTATTTATGTTGCAATTGGTCAGAAAAGGTCAACTGTTGCTAAAGTGGTAAAAACATTAGAAGATTATGGAGCAATGGAATATACAACAGTTGTTGCTGCAACTGCAAGTGAACCAGCTCCTTTACAATACATTGCTCCATATTCTGGATGCACAATGGGAGAATATTTTAGAGATAATGGAATGCATGCATTAATAATTTATGATGACCTTACAAAACAAGCTCAAGCTTACAGACAATTATCATTGTTACTTAGAAGACCACCAGGAAGAGAGGCTTACCCTGGGGATATTTTTTATACACATTCAAGATTGCTTGAAAGAGCTGCAAAATTAAATGAAGCTCACGGTGGTGGTTCTTTAACAGCTTTACCAATTGTTGAAACTCAAGCTGGAGACGTTTCAGCTTATATTCCAACAAATGTTATTTCAATTACAGATGGTCAGATTTATTTAGAAACAGACCTTTTTTATTCAGGTGTAAGGCCTGCAATTAATGTTGGATTATCTGTTTCAAGAGTTGGAGGTAATGCTCAAATTAAGGCTATGAAGCAAGTTGCAGGAAGATTAAGACTTGAGCTTGCGCAATACAGGGAATTGGAAGCTTTTGCTCAATTTGGTTCAGATTTAGATAAAGCAACTCAAAGACAGCTTGCACGAGGACAAAGACTTGTTGAGATTTTAAAACAGGACCAGTATCAACCACTTCCAGTTGAAAAGCAGATAATGATAATTTATACCGCAACCAATGGATATCTTGATGAGTATCCGGTTGAAGTTTTAAGAAGATTTGAAAAAGAATTTTACGATTTTCTTGATAGTAACTATTCAGATTTACTTAATAAAATAGTTACTGAAAAGCAGATTACTGATGAAATTAAAGCTAAAATGGATGAAGCAATAAAAAAATTCAAAGAAGTTTTTGTTGTTGAACAATAAAAAAATATGAGGGACTGAAATGCCAAGTTTAAAACAGGTAAAAAAGAGGATAGCAAGTGTTAGAAACACTCAACAAATAACAAAAGCAATGTATATGGTTTCCGCTGCAAAATTAAGAAGAGCAGAAGAAAACATTAAAAGAGCATTACCTTATGCTGAAAAAATAAAAAAAGTTATTGCAAGTATGTATTATAGAATAAAAGATTCAGACCATCCTTTACTTGTTATAAGAGAACCAGTTAAAAATATATTAATTGTTGCCATATCATCAGATAGAGGTTTATGTGGAAGTTTTAATGCAAACATTATGAGAAATCTAAAAAGATTTTTTGAAGAAAATGATTACAATTATAAGGCAATTGGAATAGGAAGGAAAGTTAATGACTTTTTTAAAAAACAGAATATAGAAATTGTGAAAAAGTATGAAGGTGTATTTAATTTGACCTACCATGATATGTCTGAAGCTGCAGAAATAGCCTGTAATTTATATAAAGAGGAAAAAATTGATGCAATTTATCTATGCTACAATCATTTTATCTCTGCAATAACCCAGAGATTGATTATAGATAAAATTTTACCAAGAGATTTTTCAGAATTTGAAGAAGAATTTGTTGTTGAATATGAATATGAGCCTTCAAAAGAGATGCTGTTAAATGTAATTATTCCAAAGTATGTTGCAAATGAATTTTATACCGCTTTATTAGACTCAATTGCGAGCGAACATGCAGCAAGAATGACAGCAATGGATAATGCTACAAAGAATGCATCAGAAATGATTGATAAGCTAACACTTTTATTTAACAAAGTAAGACAGGCAACAATTACAAAAGAGCTTATGGAAATAGTAAGTGGTAAAGAAGCTCTTGAAAGTTAAATAATTTAAAATAAAGGAGGATTTAAATGAACATTGGAAGAGTAGTTCAAGTAATGGGACCAGTTGTTGATGTTGCTTTTGAAAAGGATAAAGTTCCGCCAATTTATACCGCTCTGAAAATTACAAATCCTGCAATTAATGATAAAGAATGGAACTTAACAGTGGAAGTTGCACATCACCTTGGAGATGGGGTTGTAAGAACTATTGCAATGGATACCACAGATGGACTTGTTAGAGGACAGGAAGTTCTTGATACAGGTGGGCCAATTACAGTTCCTGTTGGAAGAGAAGTTCTGGGAAGAATATTGAATGTTGTTGGAGAACCAGTTGATGAAGGTCCTCCAGTTGAGGCAAAAAAAAGGTATCCAATTCATAGACCTGCTCCTGAATTTGTTGAACAATCAACAGAAGAAGAGATGCTTGAAACAGGGATTAAAGTTGTTGATTTGCTTGCTCCATATCTAAAAGGAGGAAAAATTGGACTTTTTGGTGGTGCTGGTGTTGGTAAAACAGTTATTATTATGGAGCTTATCCATAATGTTGCTATGGAGCATGGTGGATTTTCAGTTTTTGGTGGTGTTGGAGAGAGAACAAGAGAAGGTAATGACTTATGGC
>CAZQKL010000088.1:0-8878 GCA_964593895.1 uncultured bacterium | reverse complement strand
AAATTGGAAGATGGCAAAAAGGTCTGTATAGATTGCTGGAGTTTTAAAAATTAATTGAATTTTAAGTAGTTTCATGATAATGTAATTTAAATAAACAAAATGGAGTAAATTTTATGAAATATGCAGAAGTTGAGGGAAAATATGTTGAATGGGCAAACATTTTAAAAGCAATTGCTCATCCAATTAGATTATTTATAATAGATTTACTTGCTGAAGGAGAAAAAAATGTTAGTGAAATAGATGAGAAATTACATATTGATATTTCAACTGTCTCAAGGCACTTATCAACATTAAAAAAAGCTGGAATAATTCAGGATAAAAAACGAGGAAATCAGGTTTATTACTCATTAAAAATTCCATGTGTAATGAACTTTTTTTCATGCGCCCAGCAGGTTTTAAAAGACCAGATAGAGAAGAAATTAGAAATACTGGAAAAGTAGATGAGAATTTTATTATTGTTAGGTGTATTATGTTTTGTATCTCATTTAAATGCTTTAACACTCAATGAAGCAATAAACCTTGCCTTAAAATTCAATCCTTCATTAAATCAAAATATTATTGGAAAAAAGATTCAAGAGAAAAAAACTGCCCAATTTATAGCTTCTCAATTTGGTGAATTTAATTATATAAATTCAATCACAAAATATGATTCTCCTCGTGTCCTTCAGCCAATTACCTTTAAATACAGAGCAAGGGATATTCTTTATACAGGAATAGAGTATAAAGTTCCACTATTTACAGGTTTTGAGTTAACAGAAAACATTAAAATTTCAAAATTAAATGAAAATTTGCAAAATTTTTCAATTAAATTAACCAAAAATCAGCTAATTTTTAACATAAAATCTATATATTTTAAAATTCTTTCATTAAAACATCAACTTGAAGCAATGAAAGAATACAAGAAATCTTTAAAGTTATTGTATCAAAATGTTTCTCTTATGGTAAAAACTGGAAAAAAACCGGAAGTGGATTTATTAAAAGTAGACTACGATTTAAAAAATGTTGAAGCTTTAATTGAGCAGATAGAAAATAATATTAACACATTGAAATCTGCTTTAAAAGAAATCATTGGTAAAGAGGATTTAAAAATAGATAAAATTCAGGAAGTGAAATTACATAAAAATTTTATTCCAGCATTACCAGATATGAATAAAATTACATCAATTAAGCTTGAAAATCTAAAAACAGAAATTGCCAAAGAAAATGTAAAAAAGGCAAAATCACTATTATATCCACAGATTACCCTTAATTCAAATGTTTTTGAAATTTATGGCAATGGAAATGATGTAAACACCTATGAGGTTACATTAAATTTAAAATTTAACATTTTTGATTTTGGCAAAAGACGAAAAATTATTGAAGAAGCTAAACTACAAAAAGAGAAAACTGCACTTGAAAAATTAAAAATTAGGCTAAAAAAGGAAAAGGAGATTAATGAAGCGATTAATAAAATAAAAACTGAAAAGGCAAAAATCATCTCATATAAAAAACAGATAAATTTTGCCAAAGAAGAAGAAAGAATTGAAAAATTAAAGTATGAACATGGCACAAGTCAAATTTATGATTATCTTTATGCCAAAAGTAGAAGATTTATTGCTGAAAGCAAATATTACAATGCGTTATACAATCATGAATTGGCTATTGCATATTACGAATACATCATAGAAAAATGGGCAAAATAATGAAAAAATTTTTAAAAGTAATTATTCCAGTAATAATAATTAGTTTAATAGCCTTTATAGTTGTAAAAAAAATAAAAAAAACAAAGAAAAACATTTTAGCAACACCAACTCCACAAATTCCCTTCTATTTATTAAAGGGGGCAAAGGTAAAAAAAGGAGAAATTTTAGAAAAATATTATTATCTTGGAAAAATTGCACCAGATAAAACAATTACAATTTCATCAAAAATATCTGGGATTATTGAAAAATTATATGTAAAAGAAGGAGATATTGTAAATAAAGGAGAATTGCTTTTAAAAATTGATGATAAGCCAATTAAACTTGAAATAGAAAATCTTAAAAGTGAAAAAAAAGCTATTTTTTTTGAAATTAAATCATTAAAAGCAGACCTTGATTCAGCATATGCTGATTTAAAATTTAAAAAAGATAAATACTTAAGAGATAAAGCCTTATTTTACGGTAAAGCTATTAGTAAAGAAAAGTTTCAACAATCTGAAACACTTTATAAAATCGCTAAAAATAAAGTTAAAAAATTAAAAGAATCAATAAATTCACTTAAAGAAAAAATAAAATCAATTGATAAAAAAATTGCAATAAATACTCATAACCTTAAATATACTGAAATTGTATCTCCTTCCTCAGGAAAAGTTACAAAAATTTATTTATATGAAGGCTCATTTCTATTGTCTGGAAAGCCTGTTTTTAACATTGAATCAACAGAGAATTATAAAATCTTAATTGATATTCCTTCAACTGTTGCAGAAAAACTCTCAAGAGATTCATATATCTTAGCATCAATCAATAATAAAAAAGAAAAACTGGCAATAAGTAAAATCTATCCCTCTTCTCCAGATAATTCTCTGGTTAGAGTGGAAGTAAGAGTTCCAAAATTACCAGATAATATACCAACTGGAAGCTTTATAAATGTTATTCTTGTAGCTAAAAAATTAAAAGGATTTATAGTTCCTGTAAATTCAATAGTTTCAATGACTGATGGAGATTATGTTTTAACTCAATATGGGAAAAAAATTGAGAGAATAAAAGTTTCAACTTTATTTTGTGATGAAAGTAACTGTATTGTAAAAGGAAATTTAAAAGAAAATCAAATAATTGCAACAGGAATGGAGAATAAACTGAGATTGGTATATTTTAGACAGAATGGGGAAATTAGGTTTTAGGAAATAAAGTGCCAGACAAATATTTAGGTTTGACATTAAAAGTTTAATGTTGTATCTACTGATTTATAAAGAAAATTAGCAGATATATCGGGAAAAATGGATAGAAATACAATAATAACAATTTTAAATGAATGGAATTTCTGGAATAGAGAGCTTCCTTCTACAATTTTTAGGAAAAGATATGAAGATGAATTTACTAAAAAACTTAAATTAAATGAAATAATTTTCTTGAAAGGTGTTAGAAGAAGTGGAAAATCCACTCTTTTAATAAATTTTATAAAAAATTTGCTTTCATCAGGTATTTCTAAAGAAAGAATTTTATTTATCAACCTTGAAGATTCAAGATTTGCAAATTATTTAAGTTTAGAACTGCTTGAAGATATAAAAAATGCATACTTATTTTATTTAGCCCCATCTAAAAAACCGTATATTTTTCTTGATGAGATTCAAAATATCCCTATGTTTGAAAAATGGCTTCTAAAGGAATATGAACTTAACAAATCATATTTAATTGCAACTGGCTCAAATTCAAAATTATTAAGCAAAGAGATAGGTTCATCTTTAAGTGGAAGATATATTGATATTGAAGTAATGCCATTGAGTTTTAAAGAATTCCTTTTTTTTAAAGATATTAAAATTAAGGATAAATTTGATTTAATTGTAAAAAAGCTTGAGGTGGAGAAATTATTTCAGGAATATTTAAAATTTGGTGGTTTCCCAAAAGTTGCATTAATAAATGAGGAATCTTTAAAAGCAGAGGAATTAAAAATGTATTTTGATTCAATAATTCTTAGAGACATTGTTGCAAGATACAGACTTGAAAATTTTAAAATTCTTGAACAAATAGCAATTTACCTTCTTTCAAATATTTCCAATTATATCTCTATAAATTTATTAAAAAAATTTTTTGGAATTTCATATGATATGGTTAACAATTATCTTGAATACATTGAAAATGCGTATTTAATTTTTAGAGTTCCAAAATTTAGCTGGTCTTTAAAAAAACAGCAGGCAAATCCAAGAAAAATATATGCAATAGATAATGGACTTGCGTCTAATGTTTTTTTTCAAGTTGGCAAAAAATTAGGAGATTTGCTTGAAAATATTGTATTTTTAGAGTTAAAAAGAAGATTCAATGAAATATATTATTATAAAACAACTAATGGTTATGAAGTTGATTTTGTAATAAAGCAGAAGGAGAAAATAATCTCTCTCATTCAGGTATGTTTTTCTATTAAAGATGAAAAAATAAGAAAAAGAGAGATAAGAGCTCTTTTAAAAGCAAAAGATGAATTAAAACTTGGAAATGATGTTAATTTAATAATTTTAACGACTGATAGTAATGAAATTATTGAAATTAATGGGAAAAAAATTTATATTTTGAATATAATAGAATGGTTAGTTTTCAATAAAGAACCATCTAATATTTCGTCCAGTTTTCAGCAGGCAGAAGAGGGTAACAACACTCTGATCAGTAAACAGTGATGATGGAAGAGTTATTGGAACAAAAGACTAAAAACCAAAGACCAATAAATTAAAATGAATAATAAAAACATAATATCAGAAATCATAAAATATAAAAGAACTATTTTTGCAATTCTAATTGCATTTACATTTCTTGGAATAATTGGATTCTTTAAAATTCATCAAAATCTTTTTCCAGATACCGAAAGACCTCAAATTGCAGTTGTAATAATTGAAAAAGGTGCTTCAGCTAAAGATATGGCTGAAAATATTGCCACAATTGTTGAAAGAGAATTATATACAATTGACAAAATCCGCAAAGTGAGTTCTGTTTCAAAGGATGAAGTCAGCGTAATCACAGCTGAGTTTGAATATGAAAAGAATTTAGGTGACGCTGCAACTGATGTTGCGAACGCAATTGCAAAAATAAAAGGAAAATTACCTCAGGATATTGAAAATCCCCAAATTTACAAAATTTCATCTGCAACTCCTCCTGTTATAGTTTTGTCAATATCCCCAAAAAATAAAAACATTTCTCTTGCTGATGTTAGGCAGATAGCAGAAAATCAAATAAAAGATAGAATTTTAACTTTAAAAGATGTTGCAAATGTTGATGTTTTTGGAGGTTACAAAAAAGAGGTTTTTATTGAAATTGATAAAAATAAATTGAATAGATTTAACCTATCATTAGGTGATGTCATTGCAAAAATAGCTAAAAATAATACTGATATTCCAATAGGTTTTATTGTTAATTCAAAGAAAGAATTTTTAATTAAATCAGACAATAGAGCAATCACTCCAAAAATGCTTGAAAATATTTATATAACAAAAGATATAAAACTTTCAGATATTTCTACAATTAAATACGACTATAAAGAGAATCGTTCTCTTTATTATGGCAATGGTAAAAAAGCAGTTGCAATTGCAGTTGAGCGAACAATTAATGGTTCAGTACTTGGCGTAATAAATTCAGTAAAAAAGATACTGCCAGAACTTAAAAAAGAATTTCCAATGCTAAATTTTGAAATTTCAGATACAATGGAAAATATAATAAAACAAAGTAATTTAAATATGTTTGAATCATTAAGAGATGCAATCATTATGACTGGAATTGTTGTGTTTTTCTTTCTTGCGAATGTAAGGCAATTATTCATTGTTGGACTATCAATCCCATTTGTTTACATAACCACAATTGCAGTAATGTGGCTTTTTAAGATGGAATTTAATATTGTAACATTAACAGCAATAATTCTTGCTCTTGGATTATTAATTGATGATGCTGTTGTAATTATTGAAAACATTGAAAGGCATTACTTTAATTTGAAAAAAAGCATTAAAACCGCTGTTATTTCAGGGACAAGAGAAGTTATGCTCGCTGATTTTGCTGGAACTTTTACAACAATGATAATGCTTGTCCCAATTTTATTTGTTGGAGATTATCCTCAAAGAATTTTCAGACCTTTTGTTGAAACACTTTTAATTGCTTTGATTGTTTCATACTTTATCTCAATTACATTCATCCCGATAATTTCAATTTATATATTAAAAAAGAAGCAGAAAAAAAATATTTTTGAAAGAATTTCATTTAAAATTTCACATTCCATTTTAAATCCCTTTACAGAGTTTGTCATATCAAATGTTAATGCTGTATTAAAAAGAAAAATTTTAATTTTCCCACTTTTAATGCCATTAATAGCTCTTTTTATAATTTCAATGAAAAAAATTGTCCCTTTAATAGGGAAAGAGCTTATGCCACCAATGGATACAGGGATTGTAAAAGCAAGTATTACATTTGATAGTAATCTTTCCATATATGAGATTGATAAAAAATTGCAAAAAATTTCTAATATTCTAAAACAAGATAAAAGAGTTCTGATGAGTTCAATATCAGCTGGTTCTGAACCTGGTGTTTTAACAATGGGAAAAGGAAAATCTCCTCAGGAAGTTAGTATGACAATCCATTATATAGACAGATTTCATAGAAAAGAATCAATATGGCAGATAGAAAGAGAATTAAGAAAAAAATTTTGGGATTTGAATAATGTGAAATATGTTGAAGTGTTTGATTATGGAGCAACACCACTATCAACAATTAAAGGAAATCTTGATATTTTAATTACAGGAGCTGATTTAAAAACAATAGATAAAATTGGTAATGAAGTTTATTCAAGATGTTTAAAAGTAAAGGGATTAACTTCAATAAAAAGAACATGGGATTATGACAAGGTCTCATACAATCTAATAATTAACAGAAAACTTGCTAACTATTATAGCCTAACAGCTTATGATATTGCAATGCAATTAAATGAAAAAATAAATGGAAAATTTGTTTCATTTTTAAATGTTGAAAATGAAAATAGTCTAAAAATAAGACTCATCTACCCTGCAATGGAGAGAAATTCTTTAATTGATTTAAATTCTTATTATATTGATACAAAAAAAGGAAAAATACCTTTAAGTGCTGTTGCAACCTTAAAAAAAATTGTGGAGCCAACAATTATTACAAGGGATAAATTAAATTATTCACTTGATATTATTGGTTATAGAGAAAAATCTGCAATCACTCATATAATTGAAAGCTATAAAAAGCAAATGAAAGGATTAAAATTACCCCCTGGATATAAAATTTCTAATGAAGGTGATTTTAAACAGATGAATGATTCTATGAAAAGAATGATGAAAAGTTTTCTAATTGGTATTGTTTTACTTTTTTTATCACTTGTTCCAACATTTAATTCATTTAAAGCACCAGTTTCAATAATTGTTGCAATACCTTTATCAATGATTGGTGGGATTATTGCTCTTCTAATTATGGGTTATCATCAGGCTATGCCTGCAATGATGGGATTGATTTTACTTTCTGGAATAATTGTTAATAATTCAATTCTTTTAATTGATTTTATAATTTCAGATTTAAAAAAGGGAGTTCCAATTGAAAAAGCAATAATTAACAGTATAAAGATAAGAACAAGACCAGTTTTAATGACAGCATTTGGCACATCTGTTGGAATGATTCCAATTGCACTTGGATGGGCTCTTGGACTTGAAAGACTTGCGCCACTTGCAACTGTTGCAATTGGTGGATTATTAGTTGGAACTTTTCTAACACTTCTATATGTTCCACTACTTTTTTTCTTTCTCAATTTTTAAATTGACAAAGTTTTAAATATATATTAAATTTTTGTCTGTGGAATTAATTAAAATTATTAAAGATTTATTTGGATTTTTTCAAGAAAATTTTTTCCTCATTGATTCAGAAGGAAATTTAATTATTACAAATTTCCCTTCTTCAAAAAAAGATGAGCTTCAGTCTCTTATTAAAAATATAAATTTTAAAAATGAAAATTTAATTTATAATTTAAAAGGCAAAAATTTTTACAAATTAAAATTGGAAATTAAGAAAGAAAAGTTTTATCTATTTTTTAATTTCCCAAAAAATATTTTAAAAATTGATGAGCTGATAGAGTCATCATATGATGGTTTATATATCACAGATGGAAATGCAAATACAATAATGATAAATAGCGCATATGAACGAATTACAGGTCTTAAAAGGGAAAATTTAATAGGCAGAAATATGAGGGACCTGGTGAGAGAGGGAATATTTGACCATTCTGTTACTCTTGAGGTTTTAAAAAAGAGAAAACCTGTAACTATTATGCAAAAAATTATGGGAAACAAAAAGGTTATGGTAACTGGTAATCCAATTTTTAACGAAAGCGGTGAGATTACATTTGTGGTAACAAATGTTAGAGATGTTACTGAGCTTGTAGATTTAAGGATGAAACTTGAAGAAACTCAAAAATTAAGCTCATTATATTATGAGACATTAAGGGAAGAGACTCAATTTAAAAATATTTTAAATAAAATAATTGCAAATAGCTCTGTAATGCAAAAAGTTTTGCTACAGGCAATAAAAGTAGCAGGTGTTGATACATCAGTTTTAATAACAGGTGAATCAGGGTCTGGAAAAACTATGCTTGCAAAAATTATTCATGAATGTAGTCCAAGAAAAAATAAACCATTTGTAAAAATAAATTGTGGTGCTATTCCAGAAACATTAATTGAAAGTGAATTATTTGGATATGAAAAGGGTGCTTTTACTGGAGCTCTACCAACAGGTAAAGCTGGTTTAATTGAAATGGCAAATGGAGGCACATTATTTTTAGATGAAGTTAGCGAATTAACTTTAAATGCTCAGGTAAAGTTATTGAACGTTCTTGAAGATAAAACATTTACAAGAGTTGGAGGCACAAAACCAAATAGGGTTGATGTAAGAATAATTGCTGCAACTAATGTTGATTTAAAGGATTATGTGGAGAAAGGAAAATTTAGAGAGGATTTATATTATAGATTGAATGTTATACCTATTAAAATACCACCGTTAAGGGAGAGAAAAGAAGATATTCCTCTTTTAATTTATAAATTTATAAAAGATTTTAATGAGAAAACCGGGATGAATAAAAAAATATCATCTGAGGTTATTGAAAAGATGCTTGACTATTCTTATCCAGGGAACATAAGGGAACTTCATAATATTGTTGAAAGAATGTT
>CAZQKL010000087.1:0-8884 GCA_964593895.1 uncultured bacterium | reverse complement strand
ATGTTGTGCCTTTATTAAATGAAAATTTAGATTTTTATAATGAGAAATATGAATTTGATAGAAGTGTGTATAAAATTTTTAAAAATAAAGGAATAATTCCTGACCCTTTTTGCGCTATTTAATTGAAATAAATTAAAATTTTTGATAATAATAAAATCATGACAAAACAGATAGGGGAAAATTTAATATTTTATGGACGAAAATTAATAATGGATAGTTATCCTCCAATTCCGGAAAACCATCCTAAAATAAAAAAGAGTGAAAATGGATTAAATGTATTTTCCACAGCTTGCTGGAGAGGATATATTGGGACATGGGAAATTACGAAAAACAGATTATTTTTAGTTAAAATTGAGGGCATATATGAAATAATTGGCAATGAACCTATTTTTGCAGATTGGTTTAGTGGTATTTTAAAAAATATTTACTTCAGACCATTTGACCATTCTCCTGAGGAATTTGTATTTAATATTGAGATTGAAAAAGGTGTGGTTGTAAAAACTTATACTTTATGAATAATAAAATGTGAATTTTTAAGCAAATTCAGCATCAATTGATTCTATTCGGTTCACCAATTTTGCTTCGTTAGTTCTTGGTTTTATCCCTTAAAGTTTTTATATTTTATTGTTTTAAAACTATTCAAGAACCTATAAAAGAAGTTTTGTTAATAGATTATTTAAAAAATGA
This sequence comes from uncultured bacterium, assembly GCA_964593895.1. Classification (GTDB taxonomy): domain Bacteria; phylum DYJV01; class DYJV01; order DYJV01; family JALVYZ01; genus CAZQKL01. The sequence goes on along the minus strand of CAZQKL010000087.1, from coordinate 8,197 downwards.
AAATTCTGATGAAATGTGTTACAATAATGTGACAATCAAAAAATTAACTTTCAGAGTAGTTGATAACACATAATTTTTAAAACGGAGAGGGAGGGATTCGAACCCTCGATAGGGGTTTTTGCCCCTATACTCGCTTAGCAGGCGAGCGCCTTCGACCGACTCGGCCACCTCTCCTTAAAGATAAAAAAAGAGCGGAGGAGGTAGGATTCGAACCCACGGAGCCCGGTTAAGGGCTCAACGGCTTTCAAGGCCGCCGCCTTCGACCACTCGGCCACTCCTCCGAAATGATTATACTTTCATTTTTAAAATATATGATTTTTATTTCAATGTCAAGATTTTATTTTAATTGATAATTTTAAAAAGGTGTGATAAAAATAGGAAAAATTTCGGAGGGATGTTTATGAATGGAGGAAATTTTTTTGACTTTTTCTGGTTATTTTTAATGCTTACAGCTTTGCAACCTATTCTAAAGCAAAAAATGATTGAATCTGCAAGACAGAGATTAATTGCTAAAATTGAAAAGAAAAGAAAATCAAGGGTTATTCTATTAGTTCACAGACAGGAAACAATGAGTTTTTTAGGTTTTCCTGTTTATAAATATATTGATATTCATGATTCAGAGGAAGTTTTAAGAGCAATTCAACTCACAGATGATGATGTTCCAATTGATATGGTTTTACATACTCCAGGAGGACTTGTTCTTGCAAGTTTACAAATTGCAAGAGCTTTAAAAAAACATAAAAGTAAAGTAACTGTTTTTGTTCCTCATTATGCAATGAGTGGCGGGACATTAATAGCTCTTAGTGCAGATGAAATTGTCATGAGTGAAAATGCAGTTTTAGGACCTGTAGACCCACAACTCGGAGAATTCCCAGCTGCTTCTATACTAAAGTTAAGGGAAACAAAACCTGTTGAAAAGATTGAAGATAAAACATTAATTCTTGCTGATGTTGCAGAAAAAGCAATAAAACAGGTGGAAGAATCTGTTTATGAATTATTATCTGGAAATTATGAAGAAGAAAAAGCAAGAGAACTTGCAAAATTATTATCCACAGGAAAATGGACACACGATTATCCTATCACCTATGAAGAAGCTAAAAAACTTGGACTTAAAGTCAGCAAAGATATACCAGTAGAAATTTTACAATTAATGAGCCTTTATCCTCAACCAGTTAAAAGAGTGCCATCAGTTGAATATTTACCAATTCCAAGACATAAAAGTTAAATTAAATCGTATCTATTGAAAATCATACTGAACTCACCCTTACCTTTTGTAAGGGTTCTGAGTTCAGTTGCATATCCAAATAATTTTGATAAATATGCTTCAGCAATAATTGATGTGGAAGTTTCCTCTTTTATTATATCTTTTACTTTTGCTCCTCTTGCATTTAAATCTCCAATAACTTCACCTGTAAATTCATCAGGCACAATAACAGTAATATCCATAACCGGTTCAAGTTTTATTGGTTCTGCTTTTAAAAATGCTTCTTTAAAAGCATTTATCGTTGCAACTTTGAATGCTCCTTTTTCAAATTTACCAGTTTTATCTTCAATTAGTTTTATTACAACTTTTGTATCAATAATTTCTGAACCAGTAAAAGGTCCTGAAATAAAAGATTCCTCAAGTCCCTCTTTAATTGCAGATATTACTCTTTGTGGGAAATTACTAATTTCAATTCCAAATTCCACAACATTTGAGTTATCTTTACCTGTTCTTGGAAGAGGCTCAACTTGCAATCCAACATGGCCATATAAATTTTCATCTTCAATTTTGATTTCATATATATAATCAGCTTCTCCAATTCTACTTACAGTTTCTCTGTAAACAACTTGAGGTTTCCCAAGCTTTATTTTCAAATTATAATCTCTCAATAATTTGTGGGCAATAATTTCAAGATGAAGTTCACCCATTCCTGAAATTATTAACTGATTTGTATCTTCATTGTATGAAAATTTAAATGATGGGTCCTCCTCTGCAATATTATTTAAAGCTTTTAAAAGTTCATCAAGTTCTCTTAAAGAGTATGGCTCTATTGCATAAGATATAACAGGATTATTGATTTTAATATTTTCTAAACAGTAAGGAAAATCTTTCTTATCACATAAAGTGTCTCCTGTATTCCCCTCTTTTATTAAAATTCCAACAACATCACCCTCTTTTGCAATGTTAATTTCTTTTCTTTTATTTGCATGTAGTTTGTAAATTTTTGAAATTTTTTGTTTTTTCCCTGTTGAAAGATTATAAACATCTTTACCTAATTCAAGATTTCCTGAATAAATTCTAACATAACAAATTTTCCTATTATTAATTATTTGTGCTTTAAAAATGTATGATAACATTAAATCATCAGGCTTATCAAATATAACTTTTTCACCAGTTTTTCGTAAAAATCCCCTAAATTTAGCAATTTCATTTGATTTTGGAAGAAAATTTATTATCCCATCAAGAAGAGGTTGAACTCCTTTATTTTTTAAAGCACTTCCACAATATACAGGAGAAGCTTTTAGGCTATTTGTTGCTTTTTTAATAACAGAATAAATTTCTTTATCTGAAATTTCATCTCCTTCAAGATACTTTTCCATAATTTTTTCATCAAAATCTGACAATTTCTCAATTAGATTTTCATAGTAATAATTTACTTTATCTAAATACTCGTTTGGAATATCTTTTAAAACAACATCCTCTCCAAATTCACCTTCAAATAAAATTAATTTTTTTGAAATAATATCAATAACACCATTAAAATTTTCTTCTTTTCCATAAGGAATTGTAACAATCAATGGAATACATTTTAGCTTTTTTTCAATTTGACCTAAAACATTTTCAAAATTTGAACCAATTCTATCAAGTTTATTTATAAATAAAATTCTTGGGATATTATATCTGTTTACCTGCCTCCATACAGTTTCAGTTTGTGGTTCAACCCCTCCCACACCACATAAAACAATTACCGCTCCATCTAAAGCTCTCATACATCTTTCAACTTCAACTGTAAAATCCACATGTCCTGGAGTATCAATTAAATTTATAGGAGTGCCTTTCCATTTAAAAGAAGTTACAGCAGAGGTTATAGTTATTCCTCTCTCTTTTTCCTCCTCAAGATAATCCATTGTAGCTGTGCCTTCATGAACTTCGCCAATTCTATGGATAACTCCAGTGTAGAATAAAATTCTTTCAGTTAATGTGGTTTTTCCAGCATCAATGTGAGCTGCAATTCCAATATTTACAAACATTTTTACACTACATCAATAATTAACAAAGTTATATCGTCATCTAAATTTTTATTTGCAAATTCGTTTATCCTTTCTAGAATTAATTCTTTGGCATCTTCAGAATTTAAATCCTTTGTGTTTTTTACTAATTCTAAAAATCTTTTTTCTCCAAAAAGCTCTCCATTATCATTTTTTGCTTCAAGAATTCCATCTGTAAAAATAAAAATTCTATCATCCTTTTTCAAATTTATCTTATTGCTTCCATAAGTATCTGAATTCGCTTTAAATAGTCCTACTGGGAAACCTTTTTTACATTTTAATAGCGATATTTCTCCATTTTTTCTGTTAATTAAAACAGGTTCATGATGACCTGCATTGGAATAAGATAAAACTAAATTTTCAATATCAATAATTCCATAAAATACTGTAGCAAATTTAGTTTCTTTGGTTAATGATAAAATATCATTATTTAGTAGAGTTAATGCATCAGAGGTATCAATTATCTTTTTTAAATCTGTATTTACAATTGTTTTAATTATTGCCATAAAAACAGTTGAATATATTCCATGTCCTTCAACATCAGCAACAATCACTCCAAGTTTACTATCATTTAAAATCAGGTAATCAAGATAATCTCCTCCTGTTTTATGCATTATGTTATAGTAGTAGGTAAATTTTAAATTTTCAAATTGAGGAAATTTTTCAGGAACAAGAGAAAGCTGAATAAATCTAACTATTTCAAGGTCTTTATTAATTCTTTCTAAAGCATTCTGCAATCTATCAGTTAAAATTTTAATTTTCAAATGAGTTGCAACTCTTGCTATAACTTCTTTAGCATTAAATGGCTTTGTAATATAATCATCTGCTCCAACTTCAAAACATTTTACTTTATTGTCAACATCAGTAACTGAAGTAACTAAAATAAACTTTACATCATATTTTTTCTCTTTTTTCACATACTCACAAAATTCGTAACCATTCATTTCAGGCATTAAAAAATCAGATAAAATTAGATGAGGGGAAAATTTATCTAAATCATCTTTTGCTATTAAAGCTCTTTCATAAGATTTTACAGTATAACCTTCTTTTTTTAAAATATCCTCAAGTAACATTCGCATAAATTTTGAATCATCAACTATCATTATTTTAAAATTTTTATTTTCCTCTATCATGAAATAAATACCTTTTTATATCTTTTATATTCTTCAAGTGCTGTTCCTGTACCTTTTACTACATCAATTAATGGGTCTTTAGTTACTGTAACTTTTAGGCCAGTTTCTTCAGAAATCAATTTATCAAGGCCTTTTAAAAGAGCTCCTCCACCTGTTAAATAAATTCCCTTTTCTAAAATATCAGCTGCAAGCTCAGGAGTAATTTTTTCAAGTGCTCTTTTTACTGCTTTAACAATTTCCTCAACAGGTTGACGTAAAGCTTCTCTTATTTCTCTATCTGTAACTGTTACATTTTTTGGAATTCCAGTAACAATATCTCTTCCAGAGACATCATAAGTTAATTCCTCTTCTAACTCATAGGCACTTCCAATTGCTATTTTTACTTTTTCAGCAGTATTTTCACCAATAAAAAGATTATACTTCTTTTTAAAATATTCCATTATAGCTTCATTTGCTTCATCACCTGCAACTCTTACAGATTCACTGTATGAAATTGCTCCAAGACTTATTACTGCAACTTCAGTAGTTCCCCCACCAATATCAACAACCATATTTCCAGATGGTTCTTCTATATTAAGCCCAGCACCAATTGCTGCAGCCATAGGTTCTTCAATCAATAAAATTTCTCTACCCCCAGCCATTAGGCATGCATCAATAACAGCTTTTTTCTCAACTTGAGTTATTCCAGCAGGAACACAAACTGCAATTCGTGGTTTAAAAAATCTTTTCTTTTTTAATACTTGAGATATGAAATATTGAATCATTGCTTTTGTAACATCAAAATCAGAAATAACTCCATCTTTTAAAGGTCTTACAACTTCTATCTCTGGTGGAGTTTTTCCCATCATCTCCTTTGCTGGTTTTCCTACATATAAAATTTTATTTGCTTTTCTATCTACTACAACAACTGATGGTTCATTTAGAAGTATTCCATCACCTTTAACATAAAAGAGAGTATTGGCTGTTCCTAAATCAATTGCAATGTCTTTTGAAAAAAAACTCAATATTTTTCCAAACATAGACTACTCCGATGAAAAAATAAACTTTAAAAGATTATCTTTTCTTTTAAAAAATTTAATTTCAAAAATAACACTTTCTTCTTGATTTTCAATTTTTAAATAAGTTTTTTTTAGATTTTTTTCAATAAATTTTTTAAAATTATCCATTTTTATACTATCAACAACGAAGAAAAATGTATTCAATGAACCTATTACTCCTAAAACCTCATCACCAATAATCTTTTCAACTAAACTTTTTATCCTTCTATATGAATAAAGAATTTTATCCTGTTCATATTTTTTTAAAATTTTAATAAAATTCTTAATTCTAAACACAATAAATCCCCATTTTTGATTTGATTTTACCATTTCTTTTACAAAAAAACCTATTGTAATAAAATCTGTATCTCTCTGAACTTTTGTTTCTTTTGAAAGCTCATGCTTTAAAATTATACTGTAAGTTAAAACATCAAGAAATGGATATATTAGTCTAAATTTTTCTTCTAAATCTTTTTCTAAACTTTCAGGATAATTAAAAAGCACAATAGCTGAGATTATTATTCCTGACTTAAAAAATGGAATTATAAAAAAATTATTTCCATTATCTTTAAAACATATAATCTTTCTCAAATTTTTTTTTAAAATTATTCCAATTTTTGAATTTTTTGTATCAATTACTTCTGGAATTTTCCTTCTTGTATAATTTGTTAAAATAACCCTAAAATTTTCTCCTTCTCTCTTAATAACTATTCCATATTCAAAACTAAATTTACTACAAAGAAAATCAAGGAAGTTTTCTCTATCAAAATTTTTTAAAATATTTAAAATTTCTAACTTTTTAAATTCATTTTCCAAATTTAAAAAATTGTTTAAGAATTTTGCAAAGTATGAAAGATTTTTCTGATGTTTTTCAGTAAAAAAATACATTCTTTTTGAATCAACATAAATAATACCCCTATTTCCAACTGGTAAAATAAAATAAGATTTTATTTCTTCATTCTTTTTATAAATCTCTTTAAATTTGTAATCAGTATCATCACCTTTTAAATTTACAGGTTTTTTATATTTTGAAATTATTCCAATAAATGATTCTTCTATTTTAATTTCAGCATCTTTTTTAATATTTTGGCTCAATGAAAAAAAAGATAAAAGTTTAAGCTTATTCTTCTCTTTTAAAAAAAAGCATACAGTATATGCGTCAACTGAATTTGCTATAATTTCAAGTAAATTATCTAAAATTTTTTTCATTTAGGTATTTCACAAATTTCAGTTAAAACACCATTTGTAGATTTTGGGTGTATAAAGGCAACTAAAGTTCCATGAGCCCCTTTACGAGGTGTTTCATTTATTAATTTTACTCCTCTTTCTTTTAATTTCTCAAGAGTTTCATTAATATTTTCTACCTCATAACATATATGATGAATTCCTTCTCTATTTTTTTCAAGATATTTTGCTATTGGAGAATCATCACTTGTTGGAGCGACAAGTTCAATATTTGTTTCACCAATTTTAAAAAATGCCACTTTTACTTTCTGCTCTTCAACCTCATCTATACCTTTAAATTCAAGGCCAAGCATGTTTTTATATATTTCAATTGCTTTATCCAAATCTTTTACTGCAACTCCTATATGATTAATTTTTTTATACATTCATTCCTCCTTTTTTACATTTTTTAATATAAATTCAATTGTTTCTTTTGTATCTGTTCCTGGAAGAAAAATCTCTTTTATACCTTTTTCTTTTAAATATGGAATATCTTCTTTTGGAATAATTCCTCCTCCAAAAACTATTATATCATCACCACCAAGCTCTTTTAAATATTTTACAACTTCAGGAAATAATTTTTTATGTGCACCTGATAAACAACTTAAACCAACTGCATCCACATCTTCTTGAATTGCTGTCATAGCAATCTGCTTTGGAGTTTGTCTTATCCCTGTATAAATTACCTCAAATCCAGCATCTTTTAATGCTCTTGCAACTACCTTTGCTCCTCTATCATGTCCATCAAGTCCAGGTTTTGCAATTAAAACCCTAATTTTTCTCCCCATTTCTCTCCCCCATAAATTTTTATAAAATTGTGCTTGCCTGATACTCACCATATACTTTTCTTAAAACATCAGTAATTTCCTGAAGCGTTGCATAGGTCTTTACCGCATCATAAATATATGGAATTATATTTTTATTTTCTCTTGCAGCAATCTCAAGAGAATTTAATTTTTCATTTACTTCATTTTGATTCCTCTCTGCTTTAACTTTTTTTAATTTTTCTATCTGATACCTTTCAACCTCCTCATCTATCTTTAGTAGCTCATAATTTTCATCTTCTTCAATTATAAACTCATTAACTCCAACCACAATCTGCTTTTTCTCTTCAACAGCTTTTTGATATTCATAAGCACTATTTGAAATTTCTTGATGAACAAAACCATTTTCAATCGCTTTAATCATTCCACCCATTTCATCTATTTTCTTTATATATTCCATTGCCTTTTCTTCAATCTCTTTTGTTAATCTCTCTATCATATATGACCCTGCAAGAGGGTCAATAGAATCAGCAACTCCACTTTCATACGCAATAATCTGTTGAGTTCTAAGAGCAATTCTCACAGAATCCTCTGTTGGAAGGCTCAATGCTTCATCTCTTGAATTTGTATGAAGAGATTGTGTCCCCCCTAACACTGCAGCAAGTGCCTGAATTGTCACTCTTATAATATTATTATCTGGCTGTTGAGCAGTTAAGGTGCATCCTGCAGTTTGAGTGTGAAACCTTAACATACATGAACGAGGGTCTTTTGCTCCAAATCTTTCTTT
>CAZQKL010000086.1:0-8931 GCA_964593895.1 uncultured bacterium | reverse complement strand
TGGGATTTGCAAGAACAAGAAGAGAAGCAAGAATATTTGTAAGACATAATCATGTTCTTGTTAATGGAAAAAAGGTAAATATCCCATCATTTTTGGTTAAAGAGAACGATGTGGTTGAGGTTAAACCTAAAACAAAAGAAAAAGAATTTATGAAAGATATTTTAGCATCAACTCAGAGAAGAAGTGTGCCAGAATATCTTGAAGTTGATAGAGAAGCTTTGAAAGGAGTAGTTAAGAGGTTGCCTTCAAGAGATGAAATTATTTTACCTGTTAATGAACAGTTAATAGTAGAGCTCTATTCAAAATAATGGAGGAGTTTGATGATATATCGTAACTGGACAGAACTTGTTAAACCAAAGGGAATAATTAAGGAAGAAACAGAGGACCCTCAAACTCATGGGAAATTTATTATTGAACCACTTGAAAGAGGTTATGGAATTACACTTGGTAATTCATTGAGAAGAGTTTTATTGTCTTCATTGCAGGGTAGTGCAATTGTTGATGTAAAATTTGAAGGTGTAATGCATGAGTTTGATTTAATCCCAGGAGTTAAAGAGAGTGTTGCTGAAATAATATTAAATTTGAAAAAAGTTTATGTTCATATGGATACTGAGGATGATAAAATTATAAAACTTAACGTTAAAGGTCCAAAAGTTGTAAAAGCAGGAGATATTGAAACAGTAAGTGGAGTAAAGATTTTAAATCCAGACCAGTATATTGCAACAGTTGATGAAGATGGAGAAATTAAAGCAATTATGACTGTTAGGATGGGAAAAGGTTATGAGCCAGCACATGAAAGGAAAGAAAATCTACCAATTGGAACAATTGCAATAGATGCAATATATTCTCCTATTCTAAAAGTTGCATACAATGTTTCAGATGCAAGAATTGGTGAAAGAACCGATTATGATAGATTAACAATTGAAATATGGACAAAAGGTGGAGTAAAACCTGAAGATGCTTTAGCTTATGCTGCAAAAATTTTACAAGACCAATTAAGCATATTTATAAATTTTGATGAAAGTAAAATTCAAGCTCCTAAAAAGGAAGAGACAGAAAAGAAAGAGGAAGAAGGTGGTTTGAGTAAAGAAATTATGAAGCATCTCTATAGACCAGTTGATGAGCTTGAACTTTCAGTAAGAGCTGCAAATTGTTTAAGAAAAGCAAATATTAGATTAATTGGAGAACTTGTTCAAAAAACTGAAGCTGAAATGCTTGCAACTAAAAATTTTGGTAGAAAATCTTTAAACGACATAAAAGACAAATTAAAAGAGCTTGGTTTATCTCTTGGAATGAAAATAGAAGGTTTTGACCCAAATAAAGTATTAATGGAGGATAAGGAGAATAAAGATGAGGCATAGAAAATTATCAAAAAGAATGGGTTATGATAAAGACCATGCAAAAGCAAATTTTAGAAATTTAGCAATTGCTCTAATTGAACATGGAAAAATAAGAACAACCCTTGCAAAGGCAAAAAATTTGAGAAGATTTATTGAGCCACTTGTAACCCTTGGTAAAAAAGGGACATTGCATGCAAGGAGACTTGCTGTTTCAAGACTGGCAAATCCATGGGCTGTAAAAAAGCTTTTTGATGAAATTGCTCCAAAATATAAAGATAGACCTGGTGGATACACAAGAATTGTTAGAGCAGGTTTCAGACCTGGTGATGCAGCACCAATGGCTTATATAATGTTTGTTGAAGAGGAATATAAACCTCAAAAAGAGGAAAAAACTCAAGCTCCTTCCAAAGAAGTTCAGGAAATAAAAGAGAAATTAGAAAAAGAAGAATAATTGGTTTAAAAATGCCCCTTTTAAGGGGCTCTCCTTTCTTTTTATATCCCTTCATTCTGGAATAATAATTGCTTATCAAATAGAAAAACTTATCTCTGGAGGAAATAAATGGATATTTTTACAGAATTGTCTTATGCTATGAAATTAAGAGAAATAAATCAAGAAGTTATAAGTTCAAATATTGCTAACATAAATACTCCAAATTACAGATGTAAATCAATTGATTTTAAAGAGGAAATTGAAAAAGTTTTATCAAACAGAGAAAAATTTAAAATTAAACTTTGGACAACAAACCCGCGTCATATTTCTGGCTCAAATGAAAGTTCAAAAGAAATTTCTCCCACAATTAAAGAATGCAATACTCCGTGTATAGGAAATGATAAGAATAATGTTGACCTTGACAGAGAAATGGCAAAACTTGCCAAAAATCAGCTTCTATATAATTCTTATGTTCAATTATTTGGCAAAAGAATTAAAATGCTTAAAGATACAATAATTTCAGGAGGTAGATAATGAGTTTCTTAACTTCATTCAACATCTCTGCAAATGGTATGAGTGCAGAAAGATTAAGAATAAATGTAATTGCAAGTAATATAGCTAATATCAATACCACAAGAACTCCTGAAGGTGGACCATACCGAAGAAAAGATGTTGTTTTTGAAGCTGTTCCAGTTGATAATAAAGAAAATTCATTTGAGAATCAACTTCAACTTGAAACTGTGAAAGTAAAAGATATTGTGGAAGATAATAGACCACCAATTTTAAAATATGACCCTTCACATCCTGATGCAGATAAAAATGGTTATGTTAAAATGCCAAATATTAATTTGATGGAAGAAATGGTTAATTTAATTAATGCTTCAAGAAGCTATGAAGCAAATGTTCAGGTGATGAGAAGTGCAAAAAATATGTTAATGAGAACAATTGAATTATTAAGAATTTAGTGGAGGTAAATCATGATTAATAAAATCGGAAATAATTTTAATTTATTAAACTTATCTCCAAATAAAAGTAAAAAAGTGCCTTCATTTGCAGATTTTATTAAATCTTATATTCAGGATGTAAATTCAAAACAGATTGAAGCTGATAAATCTATAGAAAAATTTATAAAAGGAGAAAAAGACATAACAAGCACTGTTTTAGCAGTGGAAAAAGCAGAAGTTTCTCTACAGCTTTTTTTGCAAATAAGAAACAAGCTTGTTCAAGCATATCAAGAAATAATGAGAATGCAAGTATAAACTAAATTTTGAGGTGAGCAAATGGAAGCTCTTCAGAAATTTTTTAAAAAATTTAATGAACTACCTGTATCAAAAAAGATAATGATTTTTGGTTTTCTCCTATTTTTTATTACCGCACTAATTTTAACTGTAACTTATAAAACAGGTGGAAATTATTCTGTGCTGTATTATAATCTTCCAATACAGCAGGCAGGAGATGTCATTGAATTTTTAAAGAAGAATAGAATTGATTTCAAAGTTGATGAGAAAACTGGATTAATAAAAGTTCCTCAGGATAAAGTTTATGAAGTGAGAATGATGCTTGCAAAAGCAGGAATTCCTGGAAGCTCTCAGGTGGGATTAGAAATTTTTGATAAAACAAAATTTGGGGTAACAGAATTTGTTCAGAAGATAAATTATTTAAGAGCTATTCAGGGAGAGCTTGCAAGAAGTATTGAAACTTTAAGGGGGATAAAAACAGCAAGGGTTCATATAGTTATACCAAAAGAAAGTTTGTTCAAGGATGAGCAAAATCCTGCAACTGCTTCAGTTTTAATCACATATCAGTTTGGGTATTCTACTTTAAAACCAGAGCAGGTAAAAGCTATTGTTAATCTTGTTGCAAATAGTGTTGAAGGATTAAAACCTGAAAATGTTACAGTAATTGATAATTTTGGAAATGTTTTAACTGAAGAATTAAGTGAAGAAGGTAACTTAAGTGCATCAGCACAAAAAAAACTTGAATACAAGAGGAAAATTGAAAAATATTATACAAAAAAAATTCAATCAATGCTTGAAAAAGCAGTTGGTAAAGGAAAAGTTATAGTAAGAGTTAATGCGGATATAGATTTTACTAAAATAAATACAACGCAAGAAATATATGACCCAGAAAATGTTGCTGAAAGAAGTCATGAAAAATCTCAAGAAATTATTTACAATGAACAGAAACAAAAAGGAGGTATCCCTGGAGTTGTTTCAAATGTTCCATCAGTTATGGCACAACAGGGGAAATTATCATCTAAAGGAAAAACTTCACTTGTAAAATCTAAATCTCACGAAATAGTAAATTATGAAATTAGTAAAACTATTAATCATATAGAAAAACCTGTGGGAGTTATAAAAAGACTTTCAGTAGCTGTTTTAGTTGATGGAATTTATAAAGAAGTTAAAGAAGGTAAAAAAACAGTAAAAAAATATTTTCCAAGAAGTGAAAAAGAGTTGAAAATTTTAAAAGATATAGTTAAAAATGCAATAGGCTATGACCCTCAGAGAAAAGACCAGATAGAAGTTGCAAATGTTGAATTTAATTATAATGAAATAGAACAGTTGCAGAAACAGATAAAGAAAGAACAGATGACTTCATTAATAATGCTTGCTGTAAAATATGGATTGACAATTTTAGCTCTTTTTGCAATATTTTTCTTTGTATTTAGACCATTTCTTAAAGTGCTCTTTGAAAGAATTCAGCCACCTGAAGAAATTACAACAATTCCAAAAACAGTTGAAGAATTAGAAAAAGAAATTAAAGCTAAAAAAGGTGAAATTATTTCTGAAAGAGTTGAAGAAGAAGCAAAACCAAAAGAAAAGAAAGTTACAGCAAGAGAAAAAGTTATAAAAATAGCTCAAGAAGACCCAGATAAAGTTGCAAGATTAATAAAAGAATGGTTAAGGAGTAGGGCTTAATGCCGTCTGTAAAAGATAAACAGAAAATGTCAAAAAAAAGAAAGGCAGCAGCACTTCTCCTTGCAATGGGAGAAGAAAATGCTGCAAAAATTTTAAAAAAATTGAATGAATATGAACTTCATGCATTAAGCAATGAAATGGCTTTTTTAGGAGAATTGTCTCCGCAGGAAATAGAGAAGATTGCAAATGAATTTTTAACAGAACTTGGTGAAGAGCCAGTTATTGAAGCTGGTGTGGAAAGTGTTAGAAATATTTTAGAAAAAGCATTTGGAAAGGAGAAAGCAGAGGAAATATTAAAAAAAGTGGGAACTCCATTAACAAAACAGCCATTTTATTCATTATCAAATATTGACCCAAAGATGATAGCAAATTTCATAAAAAGTGAGCATCCTCAAACAATTGCAGTTATACTTGCACATTTAGAACCACTTCAAGCAGCTCAAACTCTATCATATCTTCCTGAAGCATTGCAAACTGATGTAATTTTAAGAATGGCTCAACTTGAAACAGTTTCACCTGAAGTTGTTAAAGAGCTTGAAGAAGCATTAGAAGAAGAAGTTAAAAGCGCAGGTGGAGCAGAATCTCATCAGGTGGGAGGAGTTGAACCTGTAGCTGAAATTTTAAATAATGTGAGTAAGGATGTTGAAGAAAGAATCCTTTCTGCAATTGAAGAGGAAAATCCAGACCTTGCAGAGGAAATTAGAAAGAAGATGTTTGTATTTGAAGACCTTATATATGTTGATGATAGAGGAATTCAAACTATTTTGAAAGAAATAAGCAATGAGGACCTACTTCTTGCATTAAAGGGTGCAAGTGAACAGGTAAAAGAAAAGATTTTTAAGAATATGAGTAAAAGAGCAGCAGAAATGATTAAAGAGGATTTAGAAACAATGGGTCCAGTGAAACTATCAGATGTTGAACAAGCTCAGTTAAATATAATACAGGTTGCAAGAAAGTTAGCTGAAGAAGGAAAAATAATAATTGCAAAGGGTGGAGGAGGTGAAGTAGTTGTCTAATAATGATGTTAAGCCATATAATTTTATAAAATTTGAAGAAGCTGATATAAGTTCAGAAGACCCTCTTGTAAAATTTAAAATTGATAGACCAAAAAATTTTATTCCACAATTTAATGTTGATACAAAGTATGATTTCAAACCACTTTTTTCAGAAAAAGGTGAGCTTACAAAAGATGCATATAGAAAAAAAGTTGAAGAATATTATGAAGAGAAAAAGAGAGAGTTGGAAGAAAAGTTAAATAAATATTTTGAAGAAAAGAAAAAAGAAGCTGAGGAGATTGTAAATAAAGCTAAACAGGAAGAAGCGGTTATAAAGGAAAAGGCTTATAAAGAAGGATTTTCAAAAGGTTATGAAGAAGGTTTTAAAAAAGGAGAAGAGGAATTAAAAAATGCAATATTTAATTTTACAAAAATTATAGAAAATTTAAAAAATTTTGAAGAAGATGTAATAAAAAAGCATGAACAGAGTATTGTAAACATTATTTTGAAGATAGTGAAAAAAATTATTAAATCTGAACTAAAGGCAAATCCAGAAGAGATACTGATTAATAATTTAAAAGAAGTTTTAAAAAAAATTATAGATAAAGGTTTTCTTGAGATAAAAATAAACCCAGAAGATTACGATTTAGTTTCTCAATATATGAAAAAAATTAGGGATATCCAGGATATTAGAGAATTAAATATTTCAAAATCTGAAGATATTCCAAGAGGAAGTTGCATTATTGAAACTAATTATGGCACTTATGATGGAAGAATTGATGAGCAAATTCAGGAAATTGAAAAAGTTTTAAGTATAAAGTAGTAAATTATTAAAAAAATAAATAGAGGTAAACCACCTTTTATTAGCAATTTGTAAACCTTCATCAAGTTAGAATCAAAATATTCATTTGTTAAAAGCAAACATAGATGCACAGGCGATAATAAAACTCCTATAAAACCTGAAATATAAGCAAGGACAAGATTTGGCATGTAAAGGCTATTTCCTAAAAAGAAGTAACTACTCAAAACTGGAAAACTTATTCCTACATACGCAATTGTAATTCCAGTTAAAAGTCCGCTTATTAATGGTAAAAAAATTAAAAGTATAGTTAAGGTAAATATGTTATTTGAGGAAATCATTTTTGGAAGTAGATTTATTGCACCTGTGATTTCAAGAGATTTTTTAAAATAGAAAATTCCCAAAATCATAATTAGCATATCAAATTTTATAGATTTTTTTGAAATTTTAAGTAATTGACTTAAACTTGTTTTATACAAGAATATTGAAAATATGCAAGAAATAGCTATGCTTACTACTACATTTAATTTAAAAATAAAAACAAAGATAAAAATAATTATAACAGGTGAAATTGAATAGATAAGCCCAAGTAAATTTTGAAAAAATTTTTCATTTTTTGTTAAATTATTTTTAATATTTTTCCCTTTAAGCACAATAAAATACCCAAGAATAAGCATCAATATTGTAAAAATTGAATGATATTCAAAAAGTTTGTAAGATGGAAATGAGTAAAGTTCAGTAACAAGTATAACTCCAGGATATAAAGGGAAAAAATATTCCCAAATATGTCTAAACCAGAAATTTATAAATGTTTTTTCTTCATTTAAAAAATTTTCTCCACTTAAAGCTTTATCAACCATTGGAGCAGAGAAAAGAGCTCCACCTGGCATTGGAAGTAAACCAATAAATGCTGGAAGGATTATAAATTGAATTTTTTTTGGTAGGTTAAGTTTGGATAAATATACAACCATTTCTTTTAATAAATTTTTTGTCTCCATTAAATTGCTTAAAAAAATTATTAAAAAAATTACAGCAATTAATTTTAATGTTTTTAGTTCAATACTGCTTTTTAAAATTTTTACCACAAAGTATTTGATATTTATTGGAAATAAAATCTCAGTTAAGATTGTTGCAATTAACAATACATATCCTATTTTTATCTTTCTTGAAGCCAACAAAATTAAAATTGCAAGTAGAAAGAGAAGTTTTAGAAGAGGAATTTTTAACCTCTATTGAAATTGTAAGGCGCCAGCCGGATTCGAACCGGCGATGGAGGTTTTGCAGACCTCTGCCTTACCACTTGGCGATGGCGCCAGGTTAAGAGCGGGAGACGGGATTTGAACCCGCGACTTCAACCTTGGCAAGGTTGCACTCTACCACTGAGTTACTCCCGCTTTCAATTTAAATTTAGCAGAATTTCATAAATTTGTCAATATTCATTAGTTAAACTTTTTGAGCCTTTCTCCAACCTTCCTTTTTATATTTTAACATCCTTGCATTTGCCCAATTTCTTATTTCTTCAAAATATCTTTTTTTATCAGTTTTAGCAAGGTTTTTCAATCTTTCTCTATCCTTTTTACTTAATTCAAGTTCACCAGGAAATAACTCTTTCCATGTAGCATAACCTTCATCAAAAAGAAAAGATGGAGTTATTTGGTCAGGATTTTTATTTAGTTTTTTACTTCCAATAAATTTTGCAATTTCCATATTATACTTTATGACCCATCCATTATCATTTATCATTGTTTTCTCATCAAAATCTATTTTCTCACTTTCACTTGGACAATAGATAGCTTCAATCACTTCTTCTGATAGAATGTTATTTTTAAAATTCATTCTAACAGTTTCTTTTCCACAATTGCATTTGATTTGAATTTCCATACACATTTTTAACCTCCTAAAAATAATTTTGATAATTATTATCAGAAAAGGAAATTTTTTTCAATATAATTTTATGATGATGAGATTAAAATTTTAAATGCAATTTGTTTCAGTGAAGATACAAGAAATATTTGCAAAAAATATATTATTAAAATTACAATTATTGGAGAAAAATCTATTCCAAAACTGAAAAAAGCTCTTGGTAATATTCTTCTGACTTTATAAAGAATCGGGTCTGTGAGTCTATAAAGAATTTGAACTATTGGATTGTATGGGTCTGGATTAACCCATGAAATTAATGCTCTAATAATTATTATCCACATGTAAATTGTTAAAACATAGTCAATTATTGTAGCTATAGCATTTAAAAAGTTTCCAATTATAAACATCTATTTTCCTCCTTTAGTGTAATAATGTTAAAATTTCTTTTAGTTGTTTTTTCTTTTCTATAGGAATAAAATTCATTATTATCACAAATTGTGCATTTATTTAAGAAAAAAATTTTGTCTTTTGCAATTTTATAATCTTTTAAAATTTTCAAATTTGCATCTTTTAAACTAAATAA
>CAZQKL010000085.1:0-9121 GCA_964593895.1 uncultured bacterium | reverse complement strand
GAGCTAAAACGTCGGGACAGTTTTAATTAACCATGACCCCAATCAGCTTTAAATCCCACAATTGGGAGCTAAAACAATAACCAAAATTATTATGTAAATGGACAACTAATCTTTAAATCCCACAATTGGGAGCTAAAACTAACAGAAAAATCAAAATCACCATTACAAATATTATCCTTTAAATCCCACAATTGGGAGCTAAAACGCTGGGACAAATTTTACAAAAGAAGAAGTGTATAATCTTTAAATCCCACAATTGGGAGCTAAAACTCACTTATAATTCTGATGTGAAAGTTTTATTTTTCTTTCTTTAAATCCCACAATTGGGAGCTAAAACTTATACGATTGTTCCTAATTGGAAGAACTCTCCTCAATACTTTAAATCCCACAATTGGGAGCTAAAACTATTCCTACAACTACTTTATTTGAAACATCTATATATCTTTAAATCCCACAATTGGGAGCTAAAACGAAGATAATCTTAAGTAAGAATAAGTATTATCTTTTACTTTAAATCCCACAATTGGGAGCTAAAACGCATTTTTGCATGGGTGAAATACTTTGTATTTTCAGGACTTTCCTCTTATTAAATTTTCAAAAATCAGTAAAAATTTTCTCCAATCTTTAATAATGTATTTTATATTAAATTTGCAGTTGAATCAAATTGAATTCCAAGCATTTCTTTTTTTAAATTATTTTTATTTTCAACTTTAAAAAATATCACATAATCTTCAGAAGAATTAATTATTTTATCAGTTTCTGTTTTTAATGCCATAAATTTTGCCTCTGTAAGCTCACCTTCAAAAACTGATTTTTGTGTATGATGTAAATATTTTCTAAACAATTTCATAATTTTATTTAATCTTTTCTGCCCTTTTTTATCAATAGTTGAAATATCGTAAACTGCGACAACATACATTTCTACCACCAGATTCTAAAACTTTTATACCTTTCTTCTCTAAGCAAATGCTTTATTAACTTATATAATTCAAGTCTAATTAATTTTCTATAACTGATTTTTCTTTTTAACTGCTTATGAATAATAGTTTTTTTTAATTTTTCTTCAATCGCTTTTACAACTATTTTTCTTCCATTTTCAAGTAAATATGCAAAATTTAAATTTTTATCAAAATGTTCCTTCTTTAATTTTCTGTCGTTTAATAATTCAAATATTACTCTATCACCAAAAATAGGTTTAAAAATTTCTGCTATATCAAGAGATAAAGAGAATCTCCTATAACCAGGTTCATGAAGGTAACTTATTGTTGGATTTAGCTGTGTTCTATAAATTTCTTTTAAAGTTTCTGTATAAATTAAACTATTTACAAAAGAAATTAATGCATTTATCATGTTGTCTGGTGGAAACTTTACCCTTTTTTTAAAATCTATTTTTTGTGAAATTATGTCCTCAAAACAGGAATAATATAAATCTTTAACATTTCCTTCTATTCCCATTAATTGATTAATTGAATGTTGTTCGTCAACTATTTCAAATAAATTTTTAACTTGCTCAATTTTATTATTATCAATTTTATCTTTGTATCTTTTTAAATTTTGTATTGTTCCATAAATAGCACCTCTGACAAATTCTTTTGCAATTTCTATTCTTAAGCCAGGATGAAGATAGTGTTCAACCTGTCTAACTATAATTTCACCAGAATTTAAAAATTCTTTTGGATAAAATGTTCCTGTATAAAATCCGTAATAATTAAAAAAATGAATTATTATCTTATTTTGAGAAAAGAAATTTATTAACTTTGTATTAAAATCAATTTCTCCAAAAATATATATACAATCCACATCATTTACTGGTATTGGCAATTTTTTATTGTTATCTGAAAATTCAAAAAAAATTGTATTATCTTTTCTTCTTATTCTTCCTGAACTAAAAATATAATAATTACGCATAACAAAGCTCAAAATAACTGCATTTTTTACAAAATTTTTTTGAAATCTTTTGAGGAATTTTTTTGTCATTTATAATTAAATTTATCTCTTTTATAATTTTATTCAGTTTTTCAATATCAGTATCATTTAAATTTATTTCTTTAGTTTTTCTTAAAGCTGGATAATCTATTTTTCCTTTTAAATTTAGTCCAAGTTTTTTAAAATAGTAAAGATAATATTTTAACTGCCAGATATGTGCTTCTTCAATAGCTCTGGATTTTTTTATCTCATGAATTAGCCCAGAATTTTTTTCAAAAAAATCAATTTTAATCCCATCAAGATTAATCTCTTTTCTCTTTCTCTTGTAGGTAGAATTATGAATTAATAACCCTATTTCTACAAATTCAGAATTATGCTCCATAGTTATATTTTTCGAAAATAACCAGAGTTTCCTCTTACAAACAAAGTAATAATTAATTTGAACACCTGTTAGTTTTAATTTGTCTATCATATAATTTTTTCCAGTTCACTATCTTCAAATGTTAAGCCAATTGACTCGTCATATTTGTAATTTACTGTAAAAATTTGTTTTTTAAATTTCCCATTAGAAATTGCAGAAATATTTTTACTTTTATAAAAAGGAATACTTAATGTGTATAAATTTAAATTGTAGATACTCATTAATTTTTCTAAATATGTCTTTGATTTATCAATTATATTTTCAAGTAATTGATTTATTTTTTCATAATTTTTTTCATAGATTTCCTGTGGGATAACATTAATATTTGAAATTGCTCTAAATAGCTTTTGGGCTTCTTTTGTTGTCTCTATTTCAAATCCCAATTCTAATAACTCTAAATTTTTGTTGAATTTTTCAAAAAATTTTGTGTTTTTAATAAATTCTAAATTATAGACCTCTTCCATAATTTCATGTTTTTTCTCTTCTGTTATTATTTTTTCATCATAATATTTAAGTGTAGAAATAGTTTTTTTAACAATTTCTCTATCATAAATCTTACCATTATCAGAAGGATTTGAAATAGAAACTATAATATTTGGTTTATCATTTCCATTGATACTTCTTCCTGTTTTTCTAAAAATTCTTCCCATTCTTTGAATTAAAGAATCAAGGGTGGAAATTTCAGTAAAAAGAATATCAAAATCAATATCAAGAGATGCTTCTACAATTTGAGTTGTTATCCAGATTTGTGGTTCTTTAATATTTAGAATCTTATTTTCTTTATATTGCCTATGTTTTAAAATAAATAATGAATGCAATATCTCTAAATTTACTTTTTCTTTTTCTAAAATTTTGAATAAACTTTGTGCTTTTTTTACTGTATTTACAATAACAAGAACTTTTTTACCTTTTTTATAAGCTTCTAATATTTCATCTTTTAATTCCTCTATATTTTTATTTACAAGTTTTATTTTATGCTTTTTTTCTTTATGAAATATTGGAGGAAAAATTTCACAAAAATCATTTAAGTATTCAATAATAAATGGATAGATAGTTGCACTCATAAAACAAAATTTCCCACCAATATTTGAAATTTCCTGTAGCCCTTTTAAAATTACTGCAAGAGTATCTGGAGAATAACTCTGTGGTTCATCTAAAACAATTTTAGAATAAGCAAGTGTAGAATATATTTTTTCATAGCCTTCATACTTAAAAACTGCTGTAAAAATCTGGTCTGCTGTTGTAATAGTAACAGGCATTGATAAAAGTCTTGTTAATTTTGTATTAACAATGTGTTCCTGAATAGAGTTAAGCTCATTAAATAATCTATCTCTATTAAAAATATAAAAGATAGCGTCATTATGTAATAATCCAATGTTTTCTTTGCCAAAAATTTTTGAAAATCTTTCATACATTGCATTAACAGATACCCTTAAAGGTAGAGTATAAAATGTTTTGCTTTTTCCCATCCAGTTTATTGCAAATTCTGTTTTTCCAATACCTGTTGATGCTGTTAATAAAATATTTTTATCTTGTTTATTAATTGCTTGTTTCTGGAATTGCTTTAAGCCAGAAAAATTTTCTTTTTTTGATAGAAAATTAAATAACTTTTCTTCAGGATTTTCTATTCGTTTTTCTTCTATAGGAAGTTGTGCAGAAGCAGAATAATCAGCTCTATGCAAAAAACCTTTTAAAAAAATGAATTTTCTATCTTTTTTTAAGGAAAGAATGTTATTCTTTTTATGCACATATTCTTCAAGCTTTTTAAAAAGCAATGATGACTTATTTTCATCTATATTTTCAATTTTAAATCCAAAATTTTCTATCCATTTAATCTGAGTTGTTTTATCTTTTAAATCAGAAATAATTTCTTTTAAATCTTCCTGTGAAAAATCAAAATCTCTTTGGTGATGAAAAGTTACTGCATAGAATATTAAATTGAAAAATTCTTTACAAATTGCCTTTTTAACATTTTTATCTAAAAGAAAAATTCCAGATAAAAAATTGTGGGGAATTTCCATTGGTAAATTAACTGGATTATGAACTTTATCTTTGATTATTTTTCTTATTTTAAATTGAAAATGAGATGAAATTTTACCAAGGTCATGAAAAATGCAAGCTATTTTTAGATGTTTAAAAAAGATTTCATCAAGTCCTAATTGGTTAAGCTCATTTTTATAAAATTTTTTCAATAATTCAATCTGTTTTATAAGATTTTCTGTGTGAGATTTTAAAGTTTCTGCGTATGGCTTGCCATTTTTATAATAAATTTTAGCATAAATTTCTGATGTATCACAATTCATCATCACCAATTAAATCAATAATTCTATTCTCTTCTGTATCAAATAAAAGTTCATTCTCCTCAATAATTCCATTATCCACATAAACAACATCTTTTTTTTCAAAATATCTTAAGCCTGTTTTTTCCAGTAGATTTTGATTGTATTTAAAATTCATTCTATAATTTATCCCATGCAGATTAAGTTTTGTAGCTGTTTCTTTTTTTAAATAAATTCCATAGGTTATAATATGTTCTTCATCATAAAAATTAACTTTTTGAGGTTTTATAAATTCAATTTTATCTATTCTTGCAATATCTTCATATCGTCCAATGGATGGATAGGAGTTAGTTAAAACATTTTCAGCAAATTTTTTAAGATATTTTTTATCAGAGTAAATATAAATTAATAATTCATTATGAAAGATATTTGCAACATAAGTTGGAGATTTTGAAAGAGATTTGTTAAAATTTTTTAAGTAAGGATAGCCTTTGCTTTTAGCTCTCTCTGGTCTATCAAATTTAATTAATGTTTGTAAATCATATATAACAGATGAGAAACTTCCCTGAATACTCGTTGATAATGGTATATATCTATCTGCATTTATTACATTATGGAACCAGCCCCGTATAGTAGAAAGTGTTGGAAGAGGATAAGTATCCCAGAAATTAAAACTCATAGGTTTTCTGTAATTTGCAATTAATTGAAAAGCTTTGATTTTAAGTAGTTCCACATGTTGCTCCATAATAATTATTAACACTATTTTTTAATTTTTCAAAAAAGTCATTTATAGAATGAACTTGATTTTCAGGAAGTAAAGATTTAATTTCATTTTCATTATCCCAGTAACCTTCAATAATTCCAATATCTGTTTTATCTAAAACTTTTTCATCTAAAAATGCCAATTCAAGAGTTGATTTTAAAATTTTTGTATCAATTGCAAATTTTCTTGTTTCTCTGTTATATTCTGTTTTTAATTTTCCAAGAAAAAAAGGATTTTTAACTTTATAAATTCCTCCAATGCAAAACAGTGGATTTAAACTTTCTATTCTTCCTTTAATATTTCTATTTAACACCTTTAACACATCAAGCAACATATTAACTCTTCTTGATTTTTCCTCTGAAGGTAAAGAAATTTTATCAATTTCATCTTCACCAATTCTGTCAAGCTCCACTGTTATTGTATAAGTGTAAAGGGATAAATGATGCTCAAACTGAAAAGGGTTTGGGTCTTTTTCTGTTCTTTGTGCAAAATTCAGATTTGTCCCAAATTCAATATCAGATAACATTGGCTCCAATGATATTGCAGGAGTAATTCTCACAACTGCTGGTCTTGTTAATGAGTTTTTATTTTTTTCTGTTTTCATATATCCAAAAAGATCTGCTTCAATGTAATCTTTAATATTTGCTTCTGGAGTAAATTGGATAACATCTTGCTGAGCAGTTAAAGGATTTTCTTTATCAGAATCTAGATTAAACTGTTCTTTTAATAACCTGTATATTTCATATCTAAGTGCCTGTCTTGAAATATAAGAAATCACCTCTCCTGACCTAGTTAATTTTTTTAATTCTGAGATATTTCCCACACTTTCTCCATAATTAAGACTCATCCCTTCAAATATTATTGAAATAGTTAATCCTTTTTTCATTTTATCCCTCCCCTTCTTTTTTGCCAAGTAATCCATTTAAAAAACTGTATCCCAAAGAATAAAAAGCATCTTTATCTGAAACTGCTTTTACAAATGAAGATGGAATCTCTTTTCCATACGCCATATAAGTCCTTATTAAAATGTCCATAAACTGATTTATGTTACCAATCCTCAGAGAATTTAAAAGTTTATAAGATATTGATTGAATTTTATTTTCTGCTTTCTTTTCTTTTAATTTTTTTGAAAGGTCAATTCCCTTATGATATATTTGCCATAATTCTTTTTCAGAAATATTCATTTTATTTCCTCCCATTACTTGTGATATAAAATTTATTATTAAAATGTTTAATTCCTGCAATAGATATGGATTGATATTTGTTTCATAAAATTTAGAATTGTTTGTATGTGCAATAAAAATTTTTAAAAGTTTGTTTAAATATCCATAATAAAGTTTATTAGTTAAAATTAAATCCATAATCTCAAAAAGAATTGATTTTCTAAAATCTTTTATAGAGTAAAACTTTTTTGAGAATTTATTTAATTTGTCCTTATTATTTTTATTTAATAAAAATTCTGCTTTCTCTTTTGAAATGTTAAATGAAATCACTTTTGGTGTATATTTTTTGGCTTTTTGATTTAATTTGTTTAATAAATTAAGTTCTATTAAAGCTATATTTTGAAGGGTATATTTGGCTGTATATATAGAAGCCTGAAGAAATAACTCTGTGAAAAAATTTATCAAAACATTATCATCTAAATTTGAATTTAAAGTTTTTTCAAACAACAAGTTTTGTCTAATTAATTCATTAATTGAAGCATCTGAATTAACAAAATAATATAATGTTTTGTTATCTTTTTTAAGTTCAGTTAATCCAGCAAAATAGCAGAAATAAATAATTTCACATATTTCACATAGTGGAAGTTTAGGATTAAAATTCCAGCTAAAATTTACAACATCAGAATTTAAACCATAAAATTTTGAAATGCCAGTATCAAAAAAAGTATTTTTTTTAGCATTTCTTTCACCACAAAAAATACATAAGTATTTTTTATCCTTATTTATTGTATTTTCTACTAATGGTTTTTCAAAATCATTAATAAATTTTTCAAATCTATCTTTATTAACACTTAAATTTAAAAAACTTTTTTGCCCATATATTTTTCTTAAATAAATTTGAACATCACTTTCCCAAAATTCTTTTTCTTCATCTTTTAAAATTTTTATTGCTTTTTCAATTGTTTCAATTAAATTTATTTTCTTTTTTGATGGTAAATTGCCTAATTTTCTTTTCAATAAAGAAAATCCTGTTAAAATTTTTTTAAATTTATCAAAAATTTCCTGTTTCTTTTCTTCTAAACTTTCTTCGTTTAAATTATTGTTTAAATCATCAATAAAATTTTTAAAAATTTCTATTACATTATTATAACGGCCGTATTGATTAAAAGCAAAATCAAAAAATCTTTTACTAAATCTTTTAAAAATTTCATTGTCAAATTCAATGAAATTATCACCAAATTTTAATAAATTTTCATCTAATGATAATAATTCATTATTTTTAATTTGCCATAGGTGAGAATTTATTTTAAGGAAGCCAACAATTCCTGCATTAAAAAGCCAGTCATTTAAGTAAACTTTTATCATTGTCCTATTACCTCAAGCATTCCAAATCCCTGGGAACGTTTTGCACCAAGCCCAGCATCATAGATTAATTTTAAAATATTTGTTGGCGCAATAATTGTTATAGTTCCTTTATTACCAATTTCATCTCCATATAAAGTTATCTTTTTTGATGTAAATTGAAATGAAACAATTTTAAAATCTTCTTCTTTTATCTCTTTTTTTAAAAAATTCCTGCACAATGTTCTAACATTGTAAAAAAGATTTTTTGTAAAATCAGGATGAGAGGCAGTCAAAAAACCTTTTCCTTTTTTATCTTTCAGCTCCCTAACAATTATTGGAGAAAGTGTTTTAAAAGTTATTTTATTTTCAGTTATATTTTTCTGCTTTATGTAACTAATATTAATTAATTTGATTTTATTATTAAAAAAATGAAGTTCGTTTCTTTTAAATCTATTAAATCCATTGTATAAAATTATTAAATCTTCATAACTATATGAAGAAAAATAAAAATTAACAATTTTTGAATCTAAAAAAATTTTTCCTTTTTCAGGTTGATTCTTAGACGGGATAAATGATACTGAAAATGTAAATGGTTTAATGGCATTTTTCTTTTTATTTTCATAATATTTTTTATAAAATTCAGGATTGCTAATTGAAAATGCTTCTTTTATTAAAGACAAAAAATGTCTTCTATAATTGAAAGGTATGAAATTATCAGAAAAAGAAAATTTAGCTTTAAATCTCATACTATAAAATAATTTATAATCTTTGAAAAAGTCAAGGGAAATTTTATTCCCCAATAATTATAACATTTCATCTGGAATTTTATTTTACAACTGCATGTCATGGCTGTCATTCTGAAGGAGCATTAGTAACTAAAGAAGCTCTTAACCTTGAGCCCTGAAATAAATTCAGGGTGATAATTTTATAGTTTGTTGGACTTTAGTCATTTTTAATTTTTAATTGTCTTTATATTATATTCACTAATATTCCTTATCTCAGTGCTGAAATTTATGCCAAGTAAAATTATTTCTTTGCCTTTACCTAAAAATGGCTCATAATATCTTTTCTCTTTTTATCTGCTCTATTGCTTTTTCTGCACTTTGATTGCATTTAAATTCCATTATGTAAATTTTATCCTTTGTCTCAACTTTTAGGTCAATTCTACCTTCACATGTCAATAATTCCATTTCCGCTGGATATCCTCCTGCCCCTATCATTAAAT
>CAZQKL010000084.1:0-9323 GCA_964593895.1 uncultured bacterium | reverse complement strand
AGCTATGGGCGCATCTTGATTATTCATAGGATTTTCAGGAATTTATAGCATTGGGTTACAGTGGTGTCAAGATTTAAATAAAAAAACAAAGAATAAAAAGGATAAGGATATAGATGATATACCAGTGGATTTTGCCATTCATTAAAATCTTACTTAATAAAAACCCAATCTTTAGAAAAGCATTTTTAAAAAAAGTATAAAAACCTTCTGTTAAATCAATTACCACAATTTCAAACTTTCTATTTAAAATTATCTCTTTTGTTCTGTAAAATTTGCTTAAAATATGCTCAAGAATATAAGAAAATGATTTTGCTGTAAAATATTCATCTTCTTTCAATGGTAAAGCCCCATTAAATGAGTTTACTTTTCTTACCTTTTTTGAGGTTTTTAAATAAATAAAAAATGGTAAAATAAAAAGTAAACCTATTACAATAAATAGAAATGTAGGTGATATAACTCCAAATGGAGGATTATTAGACTTTATTAAATAAGGTTTTGGAACTCCTAATGCACCACCAAGAATATGAGAATATCCTAAAATTTTTATTAAATATGGGGAGGCAATTCCCATTGCAATTATTATGAAAATAAGAGAGAATTCAGAAATTTTTATTAATTTATCTGGGAAAAAATATCTTTTTTTCTCATGATGATATCCAAGAGCAGTATAGCCAATAAGCTTTATCATTGCAAACCCACAAAGACCAATACCTAAAGCTACCAAAATTCCCACAAATGTTCCAAAAAACCTGTAAAAATTATCTATAAATTTATATGATTGGAATAAAGATTCCAGAAGCATCCATTCACCAACATAACCAATTAATGGGGGAAAAGCACTTAATGATAAGCAAGATATAACGATACCTAAACCTGTTAGCATTCCAACTCCTTTCCAAACTCCCTTAACTTCATCAATTGTAATTGCTTTATAACTTTCTTTTGCATGTCCAATAGAAATGAATAAAAGAGTTTTTGCAATTAAATGACCAAATGCAATAATTAAAGCTGTTAATAATGCAAAATCTGATAAAAATTTATCATTAACAAGATAAGAGAAACTTAATGCTGTGAGAATAAAACCGTTATTTTCAACAGTTGAATATGCTGGAAGTATTTTAAGTCCTCCTGTGCTTGCAGCATGCAATGAGCCCCAAAAAGCAGATACACCACCAATTGCAAGTAAAATCACATACCATTGAGGAGGATGGATTCCATGTAATTTTGAAATTCTAATTAATCCATATACTCCCATTAATGTTACTGGACCACTTAAAATAGCACAAACATTAGTAGGAGCTTTATCATAAACATTTTTCATCCATGTATGAAATGGAACTATATCCATTTTAATTATAAAACCAATAGTTGTAAAAATTAAAAATGGCCAATAAATTGGCAAATTTGTAAATTTGGTTGTTCCAGTTTTAAAAAAAAGATAAGAAAATCCAATTATCAAAGAAATTGTTGATAACTCGCTAAATGAAAAAAATTTAAAACTATTTGAAAAATCTACTTCTTTTTCTGATAGTATCATGAGATATATAAATATTGTCATTATTTCCCATCCGCATAAAAAAGAAACAAAATCTGAGGAGATTAAAATTAGTAAAATTCCAATAAAGGTTGCATTAATATAAATTTCTGAGTTTTTCCCATGCCTATAGCCGTAGTCCCTTGAAAATAAAGAAATAAATAGCCATGCAATAGAAACAAATAATAAAAAAATTCCAGATATCTTATCAACATGTAAATTTAATGAAATATTTTCATAAATATCAAAAGTTAAAATCTTAATTGGATGATTTATAGAAACTACAGCACCAATTATTGCGAATAAAGATGAAAGAGAAGAAAAAATGTAACCAATTTTAATTCTAAAAGATATTAAAATACCAAGTAATGCAACAAAAAAAGCTAAAATAATAAAAATCAACTTATCTCCCCCTTTTGTATCTTTAATAATATTCCAAGAAGCTCAAAAGGAGATATATCCTTTTTTATTCTTGCAACTAAATTTGGAATTGAAATGTTTAATTTATCTTCAAAATCTATTTCTTCTTCCAAAATCAACACTTTAAATGGTTCTGGCATCTGCTCAATTGTCTCTTTTAAAGGATTAACCATTTTTTCACAAATTGGTCCAAGAATTATTAATAAATCTGCATGCCTTGGAGTTTCAGTAAAAAAAATACCAAACCTATGAATATTGTATTGAGGAGATTTTAAAGCTTTTATTGTAAAATTTAAAAGATTGCTTGTCCCACAATCAATAACAAAAATATGAAGCGATTTTTGAAAAACCTTTTCTTTAAAACTCTCTTTTAAATCAATCTTAATCTTTTTTGTATAATCTACTTTTTCTGTAAAATAATTTTTAATTCCAACTATTGGCCACCATTTCATATTTTCACCTATCTACACGCATCTGCAAAATTTACTCCAAAAGATTCTACAGTAAAAACAAAATCTGTAAATATTTGTCCAACCAATGAATCTGCAATAGCTTTAAATCCATGTATTGAACTTGTAGAAATATAACAGTAATTTATTACACCATTTTTTATTTCAATGTAGTAACAAACTGTTCCAGAAGGACCTTCAACTCCAAAAAATCCTTTCCCATCATATAATTCAATATCTTTTTTTAATATTTTGCTTTTTATTTTTTTTAATTTTTCTACTGCTTTTTTTATTATATCAAAGGAGATGAAAACTTCCTCTGCTCTAACTTCCATTCTTGCAAGAGCATCTCCTTCTAATTTTATTGGAATATCAATAAAATCGTAATAAACATCGTTTTCCCTTAGGTCTTCTTTAATTCCTGTCGCTCTTAACGAAGGACCTGTTAATCCAATTTTTTGAGCATATTCTGATGTTATAACTCCTGTATTGTGCAATCTATCAAGATAATTACCACTTTCTAAACTTTTTGAATAAATATATTCAAATCTCTTATAAATCTCATCAATTTTTTTCAAAAAAGCATTAAAAATTGTCTCATCAAATTTATCAATTTCTCCTATTTTATTAAAATTTTTTAAATGCCTTGAACCTGAAAATTTTGAATTTAATCTTAAAATTTCTTCAAATAAATACTGCATATGACTTGTAAATACTTTTAAAGAAGCTCCTTTTGCAAGTTCTGTAATCACATAAAAGTGATTATAAATTCTTTCAAGCTCAAGAGCAATAACTCTTAATAATTTTGTTCTTTCTGTAACTTCTATTTCGCATATTTTTTCAATGGCTCTTGAATAAGAAAGGGAATGGCTAAAAGCAAAATTTCCACAAACACTTTCAGCAAACTTAATTCCCATAAAAGGACTTTTCCCAATAATCTTTTTTTCAATATTTCTTTTTTTAAAAGTAACATCTATATCAACACCTAAAATTTTTTCTCCAGAAGTGTAAATATTGTAAACTCCTGCTTCTTGAACTCCACCTGTTACAGGTCCATATCTGAAATTAAATACAGAATCACCATAAACTGGCCCATTTCCAATAATTATATTTCTATTTTTTAAAAGTTCATAATTTGGTGGTTTTACAAAATCTTCTGCATCTTTTAACAATAAATGACTATTCTCTTGAAACAAAAATTTTTCTTTGCCCTGAGTTTCAATTATTCCTATTAGTTTTTTCATTTTTCCTTAGAAAATAACATCTTTCCAGTGTAATAATTGACTGATATAAAAGCTACTGCTATAAAAATACCTAAAACTATAGCAAAAAAAAGATTATATTTTGAAATAATCTGAGAAAATATTAAAATTTCCCCTAAAAATGTTGGAAAAGGTGGAGCACCAGTCACTCCTAAAACAGCAAAAAAAAGTAAAAATCCAGTATATCTCATTCTATTTAAAAGAGATTTTATCCCATCAATCTTTTTGTCATGATATTTTAAATAAATGTTTCCAGTTAAATAAAATACAATTGATTTGCAAAATGCATGAGTTACAATAATTATCATTGCTCCTAAAAGTCCAATTTTACCAAGTGTTATTCCAATTAGTGCTATTCCCATATTCTCCATTGATGAATAAGCATACAATCTTTTATAATATTTCTGAACTGTCATTAATAATGAAGCTGTAATTACTGTGAGCATCCCCAGGGCAAAAGTAAAATTATATATTTTATCTGAAAAGGAAAAGTTTAAAACTCTGATTATTCCAAAAAGTGCAACTGGGAGCAAAACTCCTGAAAATATAGCACTTACAGGAGAAGGAGCTTTCCCATGAACATCTGGAAGCCAAGTATGAGTTGGAAAAATCCCAGCTTTTGTTCCAAAACCAATTATTGTGAATAAAATTCCTAAAACCATTAATTTGTTGTTATAAATAGGAAGCTTACTTATTTCAGAAATTAACAAAGTTTTTGTGCATCCGTATATAATTATTGTTCCAAGTAAGGATAATATAAGACCAACAGAAACAATTATTATATATCTCCAGGTAGCTTCAATTTCTTCAGGCTTTCCTTCAATTGCAACAAGAAGAGCACTTGTAATAGTTGTAGCCTCAATTCCAACCCATAATAATCCCAAATTGTTAACAACCACTGAAAAAAACATAGAAATTGCAAATAGATTAAGCCATAGGAAATATTGATTTTTATGAAAAAGAGGCTCATGAATGAATTTTACATATTTTATAGAATACAAGACAGTCATTGTAAAAATAGCAGAAATAGTAAAAAACATTACTTTTGAAATAGTATCTATGTAGAAGAAAAAATTTACAATATCTGGCTTTGTGAAAAGAAAAAATGAAAAAATTAGAGAAATGAATGCAAAACAAACTGAAACTATTTTTTCCATTTTACCCCTTTAACTCATCTATGTCTTCAACGTAATTTTTTCTCAATCTTCCAATGAGAGATGAAAGCATAACTATTCCTATTAAATCAAGAAGTATTCCAGCTTCAAAAATAAATGGCAAATGAGGAAAATTTTTCACTCCAAATAGCAAGACCCCATTTTCCATAATCATATACCCAATCAACTGGACAAATGTGTTCCTCTTTGAAATTATTAAAAAAATTCCCTGAAGAATTATTGCAAGTGGAAGAGCTTCTGTCCTAAATTTTATAAATTTATAAAGTGTCAAAGTAAAAATAACATAGCAGAGAATAACAAATAAAATAGAACCAATAATACTTGATGCTGTGCCAATTGTGGGATAAACTTCTCTTTCTCTCCAGTGCTCTTTTGATAGTTTTAAAATCATATATCTTGGGATAAAAATAGTTCTAATTAAAATTGTTAAAATCCCAATATAAATTACTCCATGAATAAAAAAATAAATACCAAGTAAAAATGACCCAAAGGCAAATGTTATTATATTTTTTTTAATGTATACCTGCCACTGAATAAAAATATTTAAAAGGATTAAAATACAGCAAATAAAAAGAAAAATCTTTTCCATTAAAAAATTCCTCTTGTTGTGTATATAGCTATTATTCCAAGTAAAGTTAAAACAAAAACAACAGCCATATAATCAAAAATTTTATATAACCTGTATTTTGAAACAGTTTCTTCAATAATTGCGAATACAATGGTTAAGATTAAAATTTTTACAAAATGAATGATTGAATAAACCAGAACATCTTTAAATTTTGCTCCTTCCATTGGGACAAAAAAAGGAAAGGCAAAAACATTTAAAAAAACACTCATTAACAAAAATTGTTTAATATAACCACCAAGTTTATAAATGGCAAGCTCTGTACCTGAATATTCAAGCTCCATCCCTTGATCTATCATTCCAAATTCCAATTGAGTTTTAGATTCAATTGGCAATTTTCCTGTTTCAATTATTAAAATCATCCCAAATGCTATAACTATAAAAAAATGGACTACTGAAAAAAACCAACTACTTGATGATTGAAAAATGTTATTTATTACATATGGATTGTTAGTATTTGAAATAATTCCACAAAGTATAAAAATTAAAACAATTATTGGATCTGATAAAGCACCAATACTTGAAGCTCTGGCTGTGCCAAGATGAGAATAATTATTTCTGCTATCAAGTGCTGAAATTTTTTTTATAATTGAAGAAGCTCCAAAAATAAGACCTCCACCTATAAAATCTGCAGTTGGACCAAATGTCAATGGAAATCCTGTTAATATTGGAAGAATAATTATCAAAAGCAGATAAAAAGCAAGATTAACATAAGGACCAATTCTAAATAGTGGAGAAGCAACTTTTGGAACAAGACTCTCCTTTTTAAAAAGCTTAATTAAATCGTAATATGGTTGAAATATTGATGGACCCTGTTTTGATTCTAATCTTTCCTCAACTTTTGCCAAAATTCCTGCAACTAATGGAGCAAGTAAAACAACATATATAATCTGCAAAAAAGAGTATATTAAAAGCATGAAACTCCTGCTTTAAATAAAATTTAAAGTAGGAGTCATCAGCCCTGATAGGCGGTTAAAGGTGGACTCCATCACCTCACAGGGTGTGCGTGTTAGCATAATGTGAATTAAATGTCAATAAATTAAAAATTCCTTGACAATCATATTTGTAAAAAAGTAATGAGATTTAAATATGAAAGCCATATTTCTTGATAGAGATGGCACAGTTATTGAGGAGGTTAATTATTTAAATTCATTTGAAAAATTAAAAATATTTCCATTCTCAAAAACATCTATAAAAATTTTAAAAAATTTAAATTTCAAAATTTTTTTAATAACAAACCAATCTGGAGTAGCAAGAGGCTATTTTTCTGAAGAATTTGTTATCAAAATAAATAGCTATCTATGTGATAAATTGAATATTGATGATTTTTTTTACTGTCCCCATCATCCAGATGAAAATTGTGACTGTAGAAAACCAAAAATTGGAATGATACTAAATGCAAAAAAGAAATATCCAGAAATTGAGCTTAATAAAAGTTATATCATTGGAGATAAAGAAATTGATGTTATTACAGGAAAAAATGCTGGTTTAAAATCTATTCTTGTTTTAACTGGGTATGGAAAAGATTATTTGAATAGTTCAAAAGCTGATTTTATAGTAAAAAATCTGTATTATGCATCAATTTTAATAAATTCAATTGAAAATGCTAAATGTAAATAATTTAAAGGTGTATTTTTTCACAAAAAAAGGGATTGGAAAAGCGGTAAATGGAATTTCATTTCATTTAAAAAAAGAAAAAATCCTTGCAATTGTTGGAGAATCTGGTTGCGGGAAAAGTGTTACCGCTTTGTCTATTTTAAACCTTATTGAACCTCCTGGGAAAATAGTTGATGGTGAAATTTTATTCAAAGGAGAAAATATTTTAAAACTTGATAAAGAAAAATTGAGAAATATAAGAGGAAATGAAATTTCAATTATTTTTCAAGACCCGATGATGAGTTTAAATCCTGTAATTAAAGTTGGAGACCAAATTACAGAAACAATTTTAACTCATAAAAAAATTACAAAAAAGGAAGCAAAAGAGCTTTCAATTGAACTTTTTAAAAAGGTAAAATTAAAAAATGCAGAGAAAATTTTTAATTCTTATCCTCATGAATTAAGTGGGGGAATGCGACAGAGGGTAATGATTGCAATTTCATTAAGCTGTAATCCTGATATTCTAATTGCTGATGAACCTACAACCGCTCTTGATGTTACAACTCAAAAAAGTATTTTGGAGCTTTTAAAAGAATTAAAGGAGAAAAATTCATTGACAGTATTATTTATAACGCATGATTTTAGGCTTGTTGAAAAACTTGCAGATGAAGTTATTGTAATGTATGGAGGTAAAATTGTGGAATACAGAGAAAAAAATGAAATTTTAAATAATCCTTTGCATCCATATACAATTGGTCTTATAAATTCAATTCCTCCAGTTGATAAAAAAATTGAAAAATTACCTGTAATTGAAGGAGAAGTTCCAGATATTTTTAATTTACCAGAAGGATGCCCATTTTCTCCAAGATGTAAATTTAAAAAGGAAAATTGTGAGAAAAAATTTCCTCCAAAAACATATTTAAATGGAAATTATTACTTTGCCTGCTGGGAAATAAAAATTTAACTCACAATTCCTTTAACATTTCTATCTGGATAAGCTCCAATTAACTCTTTATCATTACAGAAAACTTTATTTCCGTCTGAGATAAATTTTAATTTTTGAAAAAACTTAATATTAATTTCTTTATCAGGTTCTATATTTTCAAGATTTTTAATTTTTATTGTAGTTCCTTCTTTCAAATCAGTTAAAAT
The DNA here is from genome assembly GCA_964593895.1 of uncultured bacterium. Classification (GTDB taxonomy): domain Bacteria; phylum DYJV01; class DYJV01; order DYJV01; family JALVYZ01; genus CAZQKL01. Next base: position 1,110 of record CAZQKL010000084.1, on the reverse strand, counting down.
AATTCCCATTTTTCCATCTTGTGATTTTGCTGCTAAAATCATACCTTGAGATTCAACCCCTCGTAACTTTGCACTTTTTAAATTTACAACAAATACCGCATTTTTATTTAATAATTCATCTTTTTTGTAAAAATTTCTTATTCCTGCTACTATCTGTCTTTTATCTTTACCAAAATCTACTGACAAAATATATAATTTATCAGCTTCTGGATGTTCTTTTACATCAACTATTTTACCAGATTTTAAAAGAATTCTACTTTCAGGAAGCTTTTCAAAAAGATTAATCTCTTCTATTTTTTTCATTAAAATCTTAGGCTTTGAAATTGTATGGTTTTTGAGATTAAAATTTAAATCTTTTGAAATTTTTAAATCTCGATAATTTAAAATCTTTTCATATTTTTCAATAATTTCTGGAATAATTGGCTTTAATAGAACCGCCATAATTTTTGTTACATTTACAATAAAAGACAAAAATTTTTGAGCCTTTTCTCTATCCTCTTTTATTAAACTCCATGGAGCATAATCTTGAAAAAGTTTATTTGCAAATAATCCAATTTCAAGAATTGTCCTAACCGCAAGATGGTAATCATATTTAAAAAAATATTTTATTGCTTTATCAGAAAGTTCTAAAACCTGTTTCTCTTCCTTCTCAAATGAAAAATCTGACACTTTACCATTAAAATTTTTATAAAGAAACGAAAAACATCTGTTAACAAGATTGCCAAAATTATCAATAAGTTCTGAATTTATCCGATTTTTTAATTCATTCTGGTCAAGGTTTATATCTTTTAATGAATGTCCTAAAATTGACGCATAATAGAATCTTAAATATTGAGGATTTACTTTTTTCGCAAATTCTCTTGCGGTGATAAAAGTTCCTCTTGATTTACTCATTTTTTGGTTATTTACAGTTAAAAAACCGTGAACAACAATATTTTCAGGAAGATTAAACCCAACTCCCATTAACATTGCAGGCCAAAATAGAAAATGAAAGTATATTATATCTTTTCCAATAAAATGAATAATTTTACCATTTTTACTTTTCCAGTAATCTTCATAATTTAAGCCATGTTTATCACAATAATTTTTGCAACTTGCAATATATCCAAT
>CAZQKL010000083.1:0-9341 GCA_964593895.1 uncultured bacterium | reverse complement strand
ACTCACGGCTGCGGGGCCAGGGTGGGATTTTCACCCACTTCCCTGAACCTGCAAATTTGACCAAGCAACTATATTATTTTTCAAATATTGTCAAGAATTATTTGTTGACATTTTATAATCTATCTTTTATAAAAATTAAAATGAAACTAAGCAAAAATACTTTACTTTTTCTTGATAAAGTCTCTTCTTTTATTCCAGAAGAAAGAATTGCAACTGAAAAAATAATAATTTCAGGATATGTTGCAGATTTATCATCAACAAAAGAAGGAATAAAATTTCCTCCAGCTGTAATTTTACCAAAAAATGTAGAGGAAATTCAGAAAATTATTATCTTAGCTAATAAATATAAAATTCCCATAGCACCTATAAGTAGAGGTTCTAATATCGCAGGATTAGGACTTCCCTCAAAAGGTGAAGTAATTTTAGATTTAAGATTAATGGATAAAATTTTAGAAATAAATGAAGATTCAGCTTATGCTTTAATAGAACCAGGGGTTACATTTCATCAATTATCACTTGAATTAAAAAAGAAAAATTTCATTATTCATAACCCAACTGCCTCTGGAGGCTCAAGTGTATTGGCAAATTATCTAATGAAACCATCAGGTAACCTTTCTGCTAAATGGGACCCTGATCCACTAATATCATTAGAGGTAGTTTTACCAAATGGTGATATTTTAAGAACAGGGTCTGCTTCTTTTGAAAATGGAGGTTGGAGAGCAAGATATGGACCTTTCCCAGATTTAACTGGACTTTTTGCATGTTCTTATGGCACTTTAGGAATTGTAACAAAAGGCTCTGTAAAAATTTTTGATAAAGGTGAATATTCTAAAGTTTTAGCAATAAAATTTAATTCATTAGCACCAGCAATTGAATTTATGAAAATAATTATTAGAAGAAACATTGCTGATAGCGTTACTTTCTGGTCGTGGGTTTGGAATGTTTTTCATTCTCTTATGAACTCAAAAGATGCAACTTTGCCAATTGATGTAGAAAAAGTTAATCCAAAAAAACCACCAGAAGGAATTCCATTTGGCATAGCAACAATTAGATTAAGTGGATTTAAAGAGGTTGTATCTGCTCAACAGGAAATATGCATAAAATTGGCAAAAAAATATGATGGTGATTATATCTCACCTGAAGAAATTAATTCATTTCATCCAGGATGCTGGGATTATATAAATTCATATTTTGGTGATGGAATATTGCCAAAATTAGGTGAAGAATGCACATTAAGAACCGCTTTATGGCTACCTGGATGGTTAATTAAAGCAGAACCAAAGGCAATTATAAAATTAGAAAAATTAATGTGGGAATTTGCGGAAAAAGAAGCAAAGCCTCCTTATATGTTTAGAGTTATTCCTTTTAATAATGCAACAGAATTTTTTATGGCTTTTGTGATTTTAATTACAGGCGATATTAAGAAAAATATAGATTATATACTTCATTTAAAAAAAGCTTATGCGAATTTTTATCATAAATTTTTAAAGGAGTATGGAGCAATAATGTTTAGATACAGGAAAGACCCTTCATATTTTGCTCTTACTGGAAATTATGCAAAGTTATTAAAAAAAATTAAAAAACTAATTGACCCAAATAATATAATGCATCCAGGTGTTAATCTATTTTTGGAGGAATGATGAATTACCAATTATACAATTTTTCTATAAGATGTGTAAGATGTGGTGGATGCACCTATGGAGATATAAATTCAGATTTTTCTCCTATTTGTCCAATTAATTTAAAATTTAAATTTTTTACTTACAGCTTAGGAGGACTAAGACAAATTTATAGAGGTTTATATGAAGGATGGATTGAAGTTGATAAAGATTTATCTGATTTAATTTATTCGTGTGTAACATGCGGTGCATGTGTGGAAATGTGTGCTGAATGGAATTTTGAAGACCCAAACTGGGTTCAAACAGAAATTAGAAAATTATGCGTAAATAAAAATCTTTCTCCAAAACCAAAAATATACAGAGATAGAAAAAAGGATAAATTCTGGTTTGATGAAATTGAGGTTAAAAGTATAAAGGAGGATAAAGTAGAAGTTTATTTTCATGCAGGGTGCAAACTCTATTCAAAAGAAGATAACTGGAAAATTTTAACAAATTCTATAAAAATCTTAAAAAAACTCAATATAAATTTTGGAATATTAGGAAATGAGGAAATCTGCTGTAATGGAAAGCTATATGAATTAGGCTATATTGAAAATTTTAAAACATCTGCAAAAAGATTTTCAAAAATATTAGAAGATAATGGAATAAAAACAATTATTACTCCATGTCCTCACTGCTATTTTACATTTAGAAAGCTCTATAATTTAGTTGGAATTTCAAATTTTGAAGTTTACCACATATCTTATTTTCTTAAAGAAATTTTAAAAAAAGATAAACTAATAGCAAATAAAGAAATAAAAAAAGTAACAATTCACGATTCTTGCTACCTTTCAAGAAAAAGTGATGATAAATTTTATTATCAAATAATTAGGGAAATTTTACAAAATTATTTTGAAATAATTGAAATGAAAAGAAACAAAGAAAATTCTTTATGCTGTGGTGGTGGCCCTTCTGCAGTATCTAATAATATAAAGGAATTTACATCTTTATCAAGAATTCAGGAAGCTGAAAATACAAAAGCTGATGCAATAATCACAACCTGCTCATGGTGTAAAGAGAATTTATATAAACATAATAAACTTAAAGCATACGATTTATTAGAACTGTTTCAAATTTAATCTTTTATCTTATCAAAGCAGGTAAAAAAGTTACAATTTTGGGGAAAATTATCATAATTCCTGTTCCAATAATTAATGCAATTAAAAATGGGATACAACCTATAAACACTTCTGTCAATGGGACATCCTTTGCTATTCCTTTAACAATATATGCATTTATTCCCACAGGTGGTGTAATTATTCCCATTTGGGTAACTAAAACTATAATAACACCAAACCATATTGGGTCATAGCCAAAATTTGTTACCAATGGGTAAAAAATAGGAATTGTAAAAGTTATTAGAGCCAAAGCATCTATAAAACAACCTGCAACTAAATAAATAAAGCAAATTATTCCCATAATTGCCCAACCAGGAAGTGAAAGATTACCAACAAAAGTTGCAATGTTCATTGGAATTCTACTTAAAGCTAAAAAATTCCCAAATATAGATGCTCCTGTGACAAGTAATATCACCATACATGAAGTTTTAACTGTATCAATTACCGCTTTTTTAAATTTTTCCCATGTTAATTTTTTCTGGAATACGGTAATTATTAAAAGTAAAAAAGAACCAATTGCTCCTGCTCTCGTTGGAGTAAAAATACCAAAAAACATTCCTCCCATAACTAAAATAAAAACTAACAATGTTTCCCAAATTTCAACTAATGATTTTAATTTCTCTTTAAAACTAAATTCTTCACCTTTTGGACCTTCTTCTGGATATATTGAGCAGTATATTGCAATAGCAATTATAAAAAGAATAGAAATTATAATTGCAGGAATAATACCAGCTATAAATAATGCACCAATTGATTGTTGAGTTAAAATTCCGTAAATAATTAAAACTACACTTGGTGGCATTAAAATCCCTAATCCTCCACCTGCTGCAACAGAACCAGTTGATAATTTATTACTGTATTTATATTTTTTCATCTCTGGAATACTTATAGCACCCATTGTTGCAGCAGTGGCTGTAGTTGAACCACAAACAGCACCAAAGCAAGTACATGCAACAACTGTTGCCATAGCCATGCCACCTCTAATTCTTCCCAACCATTTGTAAGCCATATCATATAATCTTGTGCTAACTCCTCCATAAAAAGCTAAAAAACCCATGAAAATAAACAAAGGAACTAAGGCAAGTCCATATGAGGTAAAATTAACATATATTATATTTGAAAGCATAGCGCATGCTGGACCAAATCCAGATAATACCCAATAACCTAAAAATCCAACAATAGCCATTAAATAAGCTACAGGAATGTTGGTAAAAAAAGTAATAATTAAAAATACTATGCCAATAATTCCAATTAAAGTAAAATTATCCATTCCTTTCTCCTTTTATAAGAGTTAAAAATTCTATGAATGCGGTAATGGAAAGGACAAAAAAATTTAAAGAAATCATAAAAATTATATAGTAAAAGGGAATTTGTAATGTAGGAGAAACTGTTCCAACTTTTTTAATATACAATCCATATTTAAAACAAACGTACGATGTTATAAAGAAAAAAACAGCTAAAATAATCTGGCTAATTGTATCATTAATTCTCTTTCCTCTTTCACTTAATTTAATATATAAAATATCAACTCCAATATGAGCTTTTTCCTGATGTGAAATAGGTAATGCAAATGCTATCATTAAAGATGCCATAAATCCAACAATCTCTTCTGCTCCAGTTATAGGATGTTTAAAAAAAGTTCCTATTACATCAAAAACTGTAATCATCATCATTCCAACTAAAAAAATATTTGAAATATATGCTAAAAAACTATTAATTCTTCTAATTGTTTTCATTTTTACTATCCTTTTTGTTATTTAAACTTTAAAAGTGAGGAAGGAAAATCTCCTTCCCCACAATTTTAAAAATTAATAGCCATGACTAATGTAAGGGCTTTTAAATTTCCCTTCTTTATACTCTTTTAAAGATTTAAATAAAAAGTCTATAACCTTTTTCCCTGGCAAACCTTTACTTTCTGTCATTTTAATATAATTATCAATAACAACTCTTACCTTTTCTTTCCATTTTTTAGCTTCTTTTGGAGGAATTCCAATAATTTGATTTCCCAAACTTAAACTAAATTTAATACCATCATAATCACTCATATCCCATGTTTTTCCTGTTTTAATTATCCATTCTCTATCAATTTCATCAATTATTTTTTGAATATTTTTTGGCAATTCTTCCCATTTTTTCTTATTCATAACAACAAAAAAACCTACAGAATAAGCAATTGGATAAGCAACAACTGTATAATGAGTAACTTCTGCCAACTTCCAGCCTTTAGCAGCTTCTTCTGGAAAAACAGCTCCATCTACAACACCTCTTTGTAATGATTGATATAGTTCTGGCATAGGCATACTTAAAGGAATTGCACCAAGGGCTTTTATCATATCAGCAACAGCTCCAGGAGTTCTAATCTTTAATCCTTTAAAATCAGCTAACTTAAATACAGGTTTGTTTCTCAAATGAATTAATCCTGGTCCATGTGCATGAAGATATAAAACTTTAACATCATCTAATTCTTTTGGCTTAAACCTATTATAAACCTCATTAATTATTGCTGTAGCAAATTCTCCACTTGGATTTCCAAAAGGGAGATGAATAAAGCTCATTAAAGGGAATCTACCTCTTGTATAAATCAGACAAGATTGTCCAATATCAGACCTTCCTGTAATAACTCCATCATAAACTTGAGCAGGTTTTGTTAATGTGCATCCTGGGTAAAATGTGATTTTTACCTGACCATGAGTTCTTTTTTCAACTTCTTTACACCACTGATAAGCCAATTTTCCAAGATTATTACTCAATGGAAAAAGACAGCTATAAGTGAAATGATAAACTTTTGAAAAACCACTGGAAGCACCAAATAAGAAGAAAATTGATAGACAAATTAGAATTGACTTTTTAAATTTTTTCATGGTCCCCTCCTTAATTTATTTTTTAAGGCTTCCAAAGAGCCATCCTCTTTTTTGTCATTTTTTTTGCTAAATCCTCAATTTTACCAAATTCTAAACATCCAGCCATACAATGTTGAACACAAGCTGGTAACTTTCCTTCTTTAACTCTTGGATAGCATAAAATACATCTTTTTGTAAATACTGGAAAATTAATTAAGTCCATTTTTCCATTTCCAAAATCGTGTATAAGTTCAACAACTTTTACCCCAGCATCTTCTCCTGCCTTTCTATTGTATTCCTGTTTACATGCAACTTCACAAGTATGACAACCTGTGCAATATTCGTAATCTATTAAAATAGCATATTCGCTCATTTTAATCCTCCTTGTAAATCTTACATAACATGCTTTTTAATGGTGCACCATGACCAGTTTTTCCTGTATGACCTAATGGTATAAGCTGGTTAATATTTACATCCCATACTCCAAATAATTCAGGGTCTTTGCCTTCTTTTTCTGGAAACCACCAACCATGAGATGTTACAACTATTTTTGGATGAATAGTGGGAGTTAATTTAGCTTTTTGTTTACATTTGCCAAGCCAGTTTTCAATAATTACAGTATCCCCATCCTTTATACCATATTTTTTTGCTGTTTCTGGATGAATTTCAACTATTGGTTCAGGCTCAACTTCTCTTAACCATGGTATCATTCTATGTTCACTGTGAAAATAAACCGCTCTTCTTCTTCCAGTTACAAGAATTAAAGGATATTCAAGATATAAATCTGGCGTGGAAATTGGGCTGTATGGTGGCTCTTCATGAAGAGGAAATGGGTCATAACCCCAATATTTTAACCAAGTTGAAAATAGTTCAATTTTTCCTGTTCTGGTATTAAATCCCGGCTTTTTATCCTCCCGCAACAACCCTTTTTCATACCTTTTATATGGACAAGATGGATGTCCTTCTGGTGGTAAAACCCATCCTTTTTCGCAAAGCTCATCATAAGTTAAATTAGCAGGTTTAAGTAAATCATCAAACATTTCCTTTACATTTTTCCACGGAATATCTGGTCTAAATCTTTTTGCAAGTTCAAGATTTATTTCAATATCAGATTTACATTCTTCGTATGTAATTATCTTTTTTATTGCTTGTAGAGGAACCCACCAGCTTTTCAAACTTTCTTTTTCTAAGAATGTAGCTGCTGGTAGCACAACATCTGCAAGCATTGCTGTTGGTGTCATAAATAGGTCAACTACAACTACAAAATCCAATTTTTTTAAAGCTTTATACCACTTTTTTGGGTCCATCCCTATACCAGCAATAGGATTAGAAGTCTGTATCCATGCTCCTTTTATTGGATATGGGTCTTCAGTAATAATTTGCTCAATAGCCATGTCAGGATGAGCCCAATCTCTAAAATCTCGTATAGGAGGAAACTTCCAAGTCCCAATTCTTTTTTTATGCATTTCTGGGTCTAAACTAACAAGTCCTTTAACCTTTTGATAATATGGATAGGTTATTACATTATACGCATATCTTGCAATTACATTTCCTCCTGGAATATCTAAATTTCCAGTTAAACACCAAAGATGCGATATTGCAAACGCGGTATACGTAGTATTTGGAACAGTATCAATTGGTAACCCCCAATGAATACCAGCTGGTTTGCTCTTTGCATAAAATCTTGCAGATTTTAATATTAAATCCTCTGGTATCCATGTAAGTTCAGAAACTTTTTTTAAATCATATTCATTTAATCTCTTCTTATACTCTCTCCAGACAGTGTTGCAAACAACTTCCTTACCATCATGCATTTTTAATTTTACTGAAGCATCTAAATCAATTCCATTTTCATTACCTTCAAGTTTAACTTCATTTGAATCCCAAAATACAATAGATTTTTCCTTACTATTATATAACGCGTATTTTGAGGAATTTCCACCTGACTTTAAATGAGCTTCTGTTAAAAGTTCGTAAGTATCTGTTCTTATTAGAAATGTAGCATTTGTCCATTTTTTAACAAACTCTTTGTCATATAATTCTTCATTGACTATTACATTCAAAAATCCCATTGCAAGTGCACTATCAGTTCCAGGTCTAATTGGAAGCCAATATTTAGACCTTGCAGAAAACCATGTAAAATTTGGGTCAATTGTAATAAGTTTTGTGCCTCTTTTCATTAAATCAACAATCCAATGAGCAAAAAAACCATCTGGACAGGTTGCCTGAATTGTTTGACCCCAAACTATAATACATTCAGGTATTTCATATCTTGGGTCATCATACCTTTTAGGTAGCCATTGAGAAGCATCTTGAACGCAAAAATCTCCTTGAGCTAACCACATAGCCATAAGTCTTGGAGTATAGCATGCAACTCCACTTAATCCATAAACTACATTTGGACTTCCATATGAATGAGCAAGTAATCTAATCCATCCGCCAATATCTCTTCCAGTGCCTTGAAAAAACAGAACACTTTCAGGTCCATACTTTTCTTTAATTTCATTGAATTTTTCCTCAATTAAATCAAAAGCCTCCTCCCATGAAATTTTCTCCCACTTGTTTTCTCCTCTTTTACCAACTCTCTTTAATGGATGAGTTAATCTTTGAGGATGATACACATACTTTGTCATTGATAAAAGACGCGGACACACTCTTCCCTGATTCCATGGATGTTCTGGGTCACCTTCTAATTTTACTATTTTCCCGTCTTTTACATAAACCTTAACTCCACACCCCCCATGACATCCTGGACCAGCTGACCAAGTTGTGGTTTTGTAAACTTTTACTTCATCATTTTCCTTCATGATTTATACCTCCTTTTTTTGCTCCAAGAGCATATGATATTTTTTCAGCACACTTTTTTACCTTTTCACCAAATTCAAAAATTTTATTTTCCTCTTCAAAAACTCCAATTAGTAACACAGCTCCAATAATTTTATTTCCTAATCCAAATACTCCAGAAGCTATTGCACTGTATCTACTATCCATTTCTTTTATATCAGTGGAAAAACCGAATTTTTTATAAAAAATTAACTCTTTTTCTAATTTCTTTATGTCTAAAGGTTTTTTATATCCGTGAAGAGAAATTTCTTTATTTTTAAGAATTTCTTCTCTTTTATTGCTATCTAATGAAAATAAAATAGCTTTTCCATGAGCCCCAAAAAATAACGGAAATCTAAAACCTAATGGAATAGTTAATTTTACTCCAATATCAACATCCTGCTTAGCAATAATATAAAAATAATCATCAACAATAATTCCCATAAATGATGCACAGTTTGTTTCATTAGCAAGTTCTTTAATGTAAGGTTCAGCAATATTTTTATAATCTAAATTTTCTAAAACTATTGAAGCTAAATAAATAAATTCAGGTCCCAGAGAATATTCTTTTGTGTTTGGGTCTTTATTAACAAAGCCGTATCTATTTAGAATTTTTAAGATTTCATATCCTTTACTTTTGTAAATTCCAACTTCTCTACAGATAGATGTAAGTTTCATCTTTTTTGAAGGATTTTTAGCAAGAGTAAGGAGAATTTTAATAGCTTGTTCAACTGCAGGAACTTTTGGCTTATCCATTTTGTTCTATATATAGAACATTGTTCTTCTATAATGAACAATAACAAACAAAATTAATTTTGTCAATTAAATTTTTGGAAGGAAAAAGAATGGGAATGCCGGGAGCGGGAGTTGAACCCGCACGGGGTTGCCCCCACCAGATTTTG
>CAZQKL010000082.1:0-9470 GCA_964593895.1 uncultured bacterium | reverse complement strand
GAACGCCCGGTTCAATTACATATTTTGTAATTTCATGAAATCCCATTGGAAGGTCTATTGCAGGAGTTGAAAATTCTGCAGCATCTATAACACCTCTTTCAAGAGCAAGATATACTTCTCCACCTGGTAATGGACTTACAGAAGCTCCAAGCCTTGTTAAAATGTCCATATACCATCCTACAGTTCTCACTCTCATTCCCTTAAAATCTTCCATTTTAGTTGCTTTTTTATTTGAAAAAAGTCCCAATTCTTGTCCTGGATTACCACATGGAAAAACTACAAGTCCCCAAGGTTTATATAGCTCTTGCCACAATTTTAATCCATCTCTTGCATAAAGCCATATGTTGTAGCCTTCAATGTCAAGTCCATAAGGAACTGATGCAAAACATACAAATGCTTCATTTTTTCCTTTCCAGTATCCTGACCAGTCATGTCCACATTCAACAACTCCTTTTCTTACAGCATCAAAAACTTCCATTGCTGGAACAAGTGCTCCTGCTTGATACAGTTTAATTACAAGTCTTCCACCACTTGCTGCTCTTACACTGTCGCAAAAATGTTGTGCAACATCATGAAATAGAATTCCTTTTGTCCATGTTTCCACCATTCTCCAGTGAAAGACCTTGTGGCTTGTTGTAAATTTTTTGTTTTTCCAGAGTTCATGCCTTTCATCTTTTCCAAATTTTTCCCTTTTTGCTTTTGCAAAACCAGTTGTAACACCTGCATAAAAGATGAAGGTAATTGATAAGATTAGTGCTAAAATTTTTCTCATGACTTACCTCCTTCTTGCTTTTTAAATGCTTCTATTTCTCTCAATTTAAGCTCTTTTCTTTTAATTTTTCCTGTTACAGTCATTGGTAATGAATTTACAAATTCTATTTCTCTTGGATATTCATGGGCTGAAAGTTTATCTTTTACAAAATCTTTTATTTCTTTAATAAGCTTTTCAGATGGAGAAAAACCATCTTTTAGAACAATAAAAGCTTTTACAATCTCTCCCCGTATTTTATCAGGTTTTCCAATAACTGCTGAAAGTTTAACAGCAGGATGTTTTAAAAGGCAATCTTCTATTTCAGAAGGTCCAATTCTGTAACCTGCACTTGAAATAACATCATCTTTTCTCCCAAGAAAATAGAAGTAACCATCTTCATCAACTTTTCCCATATCACCAGTTAATAACCAATTATTTATGAACTTTTCTTCTGTTGCTTTTTTATTTTTCCAGTATTCTAAAAACATAACAGGATCAGGTGATTTAACTGCAATTTCACCAATTTCTCCTGGAGCCAATTCATTTCCATTTTCATCAATAATCTTTACAACATGACCTGGAACAGCTCTACCCATTGAATTTGGTTTTACTGGCATAATTTCACTACAATTTGAAACAACCATATTTGCTTCTGTTTGACCATAAAATTCATTAATTATAATTCCAAATTCTTCTTTTCCCCAATTAAGTATCTCTTCTCCCAATGATTCTCCACCACTTGCAATTGTTCTTAAATTCAATTTAAACTTTTCCCTGATATTTGGGACATTTCTTAAAATTTTTAATGCAGTGGGAGGCATAAAAACATTTCTTATTTTATATTTTTCCATAAAATGTAAAGCATACTCAGGCTCAAACTTTTTCATTCTCCATGCAACTACTGGAATTCCGTGATAAAGACTTGGAAACAAAACATCGTATAAACCACCAATCCATGCCCAATCAGCAGGAGTCCAAAAAAGGTCACCCTCTTTTGGAAAAAAGTTGTGGGAAATTTCAACTCCAGGAAGATGTCCAAGTAAAGTTCTATGAGCATGAAGTGCACCTTTTGGAGGTCCAGTTGTCCCAGAAGTATAAATTATTAAAGCAGGGTCTTCTGAAGAGGTTTCAACTGGAGTAAATTCACTTGAAGCTTTTTCAATTATTTTTGAAAAACCGATTTTAAAATCATCCTCTTTATCATCACCAACAATTATTAGTTTTTTTAAAGTTTTAAGATTGTGCTTTATTTTTTCAATTTTTTCAACAGAATCTTTGTTTAAAATTAGCACTTTCAGTCCACTATTATTTATTCTGTATTCTAAAGCATCCTCTCCAAAAAGAACAAATAGTGGAACCGCTACTAATCCAGACCTATATGCAGAAAGGTGTGCGATAACAGTTTCAATTTGCTGAGAAAGTAAAATCCCAATTCTATCTCCTTTTTTTAGATTTAATTTTGAAAAATAATTACAGAGCTTATTTGAAAGGATTTTTAATTCTCCATATGTATAAACCTTTTGTTCAGTTATAATTGCCTTTTTCTCTGGGTTTACATTTGCAAACTTATCACAGCAGGAGATACCAATATTGAATTTTTGAGGGATTGACCATTTAAAAGAGGAGTAAATTTTTTCATACATTATTTACTCCAAAAAATTGTTTGACAAAAAAATTATGATATATTAAAATTTTAAAAATGGTCTGATGGTCAGACCAATTTCTTATAACAAACATAATTTTATATGTCAATAGAAAATGATAAAAAAAAATTTAAAAATTGAGACAATCCCTGATAAAATAGCATCTCAAATTCTTGAGCTTATTTCAAAGGGAAAATTAAAAGTTGGAGATACTCTTCCCTCAGAAAGAAAATTAACTGAAATGTTAAATGTTAGCAGATCTTCAGTTAGAGAAGCATTAAAATATCTTGAAGTCCTTGGTTTTATAAAAACTTATCCTGGAAAAAGAACAATAGTCAGAAATGTATCTGAAGAGATAATTTCTTCTCCAATAAAGATTTTGCTTGAAAAGGATCAAAATAAAATTATAGAACTTACTAAAATTAGGGCATTTTTAGAAGCATATGGAGCAAGAGAAGCTGCAATAAACAGAACTGAAAACGATATAAAAAATTTAAAATCAATAATTGATGAAATGGAAAAAGACCTTAAATTAAAGAAAATTGACTTTAAAACAGATTTTTCTTTTCACATGCATATAGCTTATGCTTCAAAAAATACAATTTATATTCACATTATTGAAAACATACATTCTCTTTTAAGCTCATCTTTGAAATTTTACAGAGAGGTTTTATTTACTTCAATGGTTTCTCAAAGAATTTTATTTAACCAGCATAAAGAAATATTTATAAACATTCTTAATAAATCTCCAGATAAAGCAGAAAAATCAATGAGAAAGCATTTAGAATATGTTATTGAAGAGTATTACAAAATCACAAAAACCACTCCTCTATTGACAAAATAAAAGGAATTGTATACATAATTTCAAATTTTACACTCAGGAGGAGATATGAAAGTTCATGAATATCAGGCAAAAGAACTTTTTTCTCAGTATGGAGTAAAAGTTCCAAAGGGTAATGTTATTTTTTCAATTGATGAAGTTGAAAAAGTTTATAATGAGCTTGGAGGTGGTAAAGTTGTTGTAAAAGCTCAGATACATGCAGGTGGAAGAGGAAAAGCAGGTGGAGTTAAACTTGTAAATAATTTGGAAGAATGTATTGAAGCAGTAAAATCTTTACTTGGTAAAAAACTTGTAACTTATCAAACTGGTCCAGAAGGGAAAATTGTTAGAAAAGTTTTAATAGAAAAGGCAAGTAATATAAAAAGAGAGCTTTATCTTGGAATGGTAATTGATAGGTCAAAAAATTCTCTTGTTATTATGGCAAGCACAGAAGGTGGAGTTGAAATTGAGAAAGTAGCTGAAGAAACTCCTGAAAAGATATTTAAAGAATACATTGAACCATGTGTGGGACTTATGGGATTTCAAATTAGAAGGCTTGGTTATAAATTAGGATTTGAAAAAGATAAATTAAAAGATTTTTCAAAATTTTTAAATGGATTGTATAAATTGTTCATTGAAAAAGATTGTTCTTTGGTTGAGATAAATCCTTTAATAGAAACAGTTGAAGGTGAAATTTTAGCACTTGATGCAAAAATAAATTTTGATGATAATGGATTATTCAGGCATCCAGAAATTTTAGAATTAAGAGATATTGATGAGGAAGAACCTGCAGAAGTTGAAGCAAGTAAGTATAAATTAAGCTATATTAAACTTAATGGAAATGTTGGATGCATGGTAAATGGTGCAGGTCTTGCAATGGCTACAATGGATATAATAAAATATGCTGGAGGAGAACCAGCAAATTTTCTTGATGTTGGTGGTGGTGCAAATGTTGAGGCAGTTGCTAATGCATTTAGAATTATTTTAAGTGATAAAAATGTTAAAGCGGTATTAGTTAATATTTTTGGTGGAATTGTTAGATGTGATAGGATTGCACAGGGAATTCTTGAAGCTTCAAAGATTGTTGATATAAATGTTCCAGTTGTAATAAGATTACAGGGAACAAATGCTGATATAGCAAGAAAAATGATTGATGAGAGTGGATTAAAATTTTATACCGCTAAAGGGTTAAAAGAAGCAGCAGAAAAAGCAGTAGAACTTGCAAAAGGAGGAGAATAATGAGTATTTTAGTTGATAAAAATACAAAGGTTGTTGTTCAAGGAATAACTGGACAGGAAGGTTCATTTCATGCAAGAAAATGTTTAGAATATGGAACTCAAATTGTAGCTGGTGTCACTCCAGGTAAAGGTGGACAGAAATTTGATGAAAAAATACCAATTTTTGATACAGTTGAAGAAGCAGTAAAAGAGACAGAGGCTAATACATCTTTAATATTTGTTCCTCCAGCTTTTGCAGTAGATGCAATTATGGAAGCAGCTGATAGTGGAGTAAATTTAATTGTTTGTATAACAGAAGGAATTCCTCCACTTGATATGATAAAAGCTAAAAAGTATGTTGACCTTAAAGGAGTTAGATTAATTGGTCCAAATTGTCCTGGAGTTATTTCTCCTGGAAAATCAAAAGTTGGAATAATGCCTGGAGATATTCATAAAGAAGGAACTATTGGAGTAATTTCAAGAAGTGGAACATTAACTTATGAAACAGTAGCTCAAATATGTGAAGTTGGATATGGTCAATCAACATGCGTTGGAATTGGTGGTGACCCAATAATTGGTTCAAATTTTGTAGATATATTGAAACTTTTTAAAGAAGATTCCCAAACTGAAGCAGTTGTAATTATTGGAGAGATTGGGGGAACTGCTGAAGAGGAAGCTGCAGAATTTATAAAAAAAGAGTTCACAAAACCTGTTGTAGCATTTATTGCTGGCCAGACCGCTCCTCCAGGAAAAAGAATGGGACATGCTGGAGCTATTATAACTGGAGGAAAAGGAACAGCAAAAGAAAAAATTGAAGCACTTGAGAGTGCAGGAGTATATGTTGCAAAATCTCCAGCTGAAATAGGTTTAACACTTTTAAAAGCATTAAAAAAAGAGGAATAAAATGAAAAAAATAGCAATTTTAACAAGTGGTGGTGATTGTTCTGGGATGAATGCATGTATTAGAGCTTGTGTAAGATTTGCTCTACATGAAGGATTGGAAGTTGTGGGAATTAAAAGAGGATATGCTGGACTTCTTGACAGGGAATTTATCCCTCTTGATTCAAAATCTGTAAGTGGAATTCTTCAAAGAGGTGGAACAATTTTACTTACTGCAAGATGTGAAGAATTTAAAACTGAAGAAGGACAAAGAAAAGCAGTTAAAATTTTAGAAGAGGAAAAAATTGATGGATTAATTGTAATTGGTGGAGATGGTTCTTTAAGAGGAGCTAATGTTTTACACAATATGGGAGTTAAAGTAATTGGAATTCCTGCAAGTATTGATAATGATATCTATGGCACAGATATGTCAATAGGAGTTGATACTTCATTAAATATAATAATTAATGCTGTTGACTGTATTAAAGATACCGCTTCATCTCATGAAAGAGCATTTATAATTGAAGTAATGGGTAGAAACTGTGGTTATCTTGCGCTTGCTTCTGGAATTGCATGTGGTGCTGAAGCTGTAATAATTCCTGAAATTCCATATAATCTTGATAAGATAGCTGAGTTACTATATAGTAGATATAAACAGGGTAAAACAAATAGTATAATAATTGTTGCTGAAGGTGCTGCAAGTGCTTACGAAATTCAGAGAAAATTGAAAGGACTTGTTGGTTATGAAACAAGAATAACAGTTCTTGGACATTATCAAAGAGGAGGGTATACTTCAGTATTTGATAGAATTTTAGCAAGTAGATTTGGGAGAGTTGCTGTAGAATTACTTTTGAATAATAAAAGTGGACTTATGGTTGGATTATGGGATGGGAGCATAAAACCAATTGAATTAACAAAAGTTATAAACACAAAGAAACTTCTTGATTTTAGATTACTTAAACTTGCTGAGGTTCTTGTATGAAAAAAAGATATAACATTATAGTTTCAGGAAAAGTTCAAGGAGTATGGTTTAGAGCTTATACAAAAGAAAAAGCTCAAGAACTTGGACTTACTGGTTGGGTAAAAAACAATATAGATGGGACAGTTGAGATTGAAGTGGAGGGTGATGAAGATAAGTTAAAAGAATTTCTTAATTGGTGCTGGATTGGTTCACCAGCTTCTAAAGTTACTGATGTAAAGTATAAGGAGAAAGAATATACGGGAGAGTTTAAAAATTTTGTGATTAGATATTAAAATTTTTTAAAGTTTTTTTAATTATTTTCTCTGTTTCATTAATACTTTTTTCAATATAAGCTCCAGCTGCATTAAAATGTCCACCACCACCAAATTTTTCCGCAATTTTACTTGCATCAACATTTCCTTTAGACCTAAAGCTTAGCTTACATCCATTTTCATCTTCTTTAATAAAAATTGATAACTCCACTCCTTTTATGCTTCTTCCATAATTTACAAATCCATCTGTATCATCAAAATCTGCGTTATATTTTTTCAAAGTTTTGTAATTTAAGCTCATAAGTGCTACTTTATTATTGCATAAAAGTTCAATTGAATTTAAAGCTTCTGATAAAAGTTTTATCCTTTTAAAAGGATAATTCTCATATATTTTTTCTGAAATTTCCCATGCATTTATCCCTTTTGATAAAAGTTCTCCTGCAATATGAAAACATTTTTTTGTTGTATTTGAATATCTAAAAGAACCTGTATCTGTAATTATTCCAGTATAGATTGCCTTTGCTATATCTTTATCAATATCAATTTCTAAAATTTTTATAAGGTCATAGATAATTTCACTTGTAGCACTTGCGTTTAGGTCAACAAAGTTAAAGTGTCCAAAAAATTCATTTGATTTATGATGGTCAATATTAATTATTATTTCTCCTAAATTTTTAATCTTTTCAAATTCAGAAAACCTTCTTTCATCACTTGCATCTACTGCAACTATTGAATCAAATTTTTCATTTTTAATATCTTCAACTGAAGTTGTAAATTTTATATCATCAGTCAAAAGGAATTCAAAAACTTCAGGGATTTTATGTTCACAATAAGAAATAACTTTCTTATTAAGTTTTTTTAAGCAAAGAGATAATGCAAAATTTGCACCTATTGTGTCTCCATCAGGAAATTTATGGGAAATAATTAAGAAACTATTTTTATTTTTTAAAACATTAGCAATTTCATTTAAAGAATTATTCTCCATGAATTTTCCTTAAAATTTCGTCAATTTTGTCTAAATATTTTTGAGAATCATCATAAATAAATTTTAAATTTATTGCCTTTTTTAAACGAAGTTTTTTAAAAAGCCTGTTTCTTATAAAAGAACTTGCTCTATTTAATGTTTCTTCAATATTTTTTATATCTTCATCTTCATAAGTTCTGAAAAAAATTTTCGCATTTGTTAGGTCTTTTGAAACATCAACCCTTGTGATTAAAACATGGGCAACTCTCGGGTCTTTTATTTCTCCAAAAAGTATCATATTTGAGATTTCTTGCTTTAGAAGTTCAGAAACTCTTATATTTCTATCAAGCATAATTCTCCTCAATATTTCATTATTTCATAATTTTCATCAAGAACCACTATATCATAATTTGAATTTATAAAATCAAGAATTTTATCAAAAAGGCTATTTATATACTTTTTATCATAAGAAACCATTGAAAAACCAATTTCTCCAATTGTTTTATTGTCAAGTGAACCTACCTCTGATACTGATAGATTATACTTATTTTGCAGAGAATTTATAATACTTTTAATTACTTTTCTTTTATCCTTCAAAGAATGAGAATAAGGTATATTAATTTTAACAATTCCAGCGCCAATAAACATTTCTATTCAATTTTTCTTTTAACTTCTTCAATTGAATAGGCTTCTATTATATCACCTTCTTTTATATCATTAAAATTTTCAATCCTCATTCCACATTCATATCCAGCTTGAACTTCTCTAACATCGTCTTTAAATCTTTTTAAAGAAGCAAGCTCTCCTTCATAAACAACAACATTATCTCTCAATACCCTAACTTTGGAATTTCTTGTAACCTTTCCATCAATTACCATACAACCAGCAACAACTCCAACTTTTGGGATATTAAATATCTGTCTAATTTCTGCTCTTCCATGATAAACTTCTTGATATTCAGGTTCAAGTAAACCTTCCATTGCTTTTTTAATATCATCAACAATATCGTAGATAACTGAATATGTTTTTATAGAAATATGATGCTGTTCAGCTAACTTTCTTGCTTTTGTATCAGGTCTAACATTAAAACCTATAATCATTGCATTTGATGCAGTTGCTAAAAGAACATCACTTTCTGTAATTCCTCCAACTCCTGAACCGATTATTTTTACTTTAACTTCATCGGTTGACAATTTTTCTAAAGCAACTTTTATTGCATCAACTGTTCCTTGGACATCTCCTTTAACAATTAAATTAAGCTCTTTAAGTTCTCCCTTCTGAATCTGAGAATAAAGCTCTTCAAGTGAAATCTTTTTAGCAACTGTTTTTCTTTCTTTTTCTTTCTGTTCTCTATATTCAGCAAGTTCTTTTGCCTGTTTTTCTGATTCTACTGCTATTACTTCTTCTCCTGCTTCAGGCACTCCATTAAAACCTAAAACTTCTACAGGAGTAGAAGGTCCAGCTTCTTTAATTCTTTTGCCTTTATCGTCAATTAAACTTCTTACCTTGCAGTAAAATTTTCCAGCAACAAGATTATCTCCTACTTTTAAAGTTCCTTCTGTTACTAATACTGTTGCAACAGGTCCTCTTCCTTTGTCTAACCTTGATTCAATTATAAATCCTCTTGCCCTTTTATTTGGATTTGCTTTTAATTCAAGAATTTCTGCTTGAAGTAATATTGCTTCAAGTAAATCATCAATTCCTTCACCTTTTTTGGCACTTATTTTCACAAAAAGGGTGTCACCACCATACTCTTCTGGAACTAAATTATATTCCATAAGCTGATTTATTACTTTTTCAGGATTTGCATTTGGTTTATCAATTTTGTTAATTGCTACAATTATTGGAACTTCAGCTGCCTGAGCATGTTGAATTGATTCTACTGTTTGAGGCATAACTCCGTCATCAGCAGCAACAATTAAAATTACTATATCTGTAACTTTTGCTCCTCTTGCTCTCATTG
>CAZQKL010000081.1:0-9477 GCA_964593895.1 uncultured bacterium | reverse complement strand
TAAAAGTAGACAGACAAAAGGCCATGGTTTGGGATTAAGTTTAGTAAAAGCAATTGTAGAACTACACAATGCTACTATTTCTGTGCAAAGTGAAAAAAATAAAGGCTCAATTTTTACAATTAAATTTTTGAAAATTTAGATAGCCCAAAATTTTTTTCTATTTATTACAGGAACGTTGACAAAAAAATAAAAATACATAAGGAAATTTTCAACAAATGAGATTTAAGAAACTATTATCATTTCTTATTCTTTTTGGAGTATTTACTCTTAGTGTGATAAAAATTAATGTTAAGGAAGCTCCTGAAGAAACTGATAAATTTGTTCACATAATTATGTACTTTTTTGTTGCATATTCATTTAAAAATCTTAAAGTCAAAAATTATGCTTTAATTTCAATTTTATATGGAATTTTAATTGAGATAATTCAATTTTTTATTCCTTATAGATCATTTTCTTTTGGAGATATAATAGCAAATTCAATTGGTGTGGGAATTTTTTTGGTGTTTATTAAAATGAAAAAGGGGCAGAGCCCCTTTTAAAGATTTTATCTTTTATTCCATGGTGGCATAGGATATACAGGTTTTTTATGCTGATGAGGATATACTTCATATACTTCTCCATTTAAAATCTGTAATACAACGCTTGTTCCCATAATCTGTCCATTTGGTTTAAATTTAACCCTACCATAAATTGTTTCAAGGTTGGTTTTTGCAATTGCATCTCTAACTTTTATAGGGTCTAATGTGCCTGCTCTTTCAATTGCATTTTTTAAAACCGCTACACAAGCAATTCCTGCAGCATTGTGATAATCTGGGTCATACCCATATTTCTTTTTAAAAATTTTTACAAATTCCTGAGTATCTTCGAATAAATAACCTTTAAAATTCATTTGTGGAGACCATGAAGCTACTCCATAAATATAATTTGCATCTTTACCAAGAGCTTTTCTAAAATCAGCTTCAGATGGTCCAACTGTTAAACTTATCATTTTTGGTGAAACATTCAATTCTTTTGCTTGTTGAACAAAATTCAATGATTCTTCAGTATGTCCAGCTACAAGAACAACATCTGGATTTTTACTTTTAATCTTTGTTAAAACTGAAGTAAAATCTGTCTGGCCTTCAGAATATTTTTCATAAAGAACTATATTGTATCCCATTTTTTTGGCGATTTTTTTAGTCCCTTTTGCAACACTTACATCAAATTTGTCATCAGCATATAAAATTGCTATAGATTTTGGTTTTGGAGTAACAGTTTGTAAAAATTCTAATGTTGATTTAAAATATTCCCCTGCTGATGGAAGAAGGCCAAATATAAATTTATTGCCTCTTGAGAAAATTTTACCTGAAGCACCTCCACCTTCAATCATTGGAATTCTGTACTTCATTGCAACTAAACTATCAGGAATTGTAATTCCACTTGAATATGGACCAAGTAAGAAATTAACTTTGTCAACTGTAATTAATTTCTCTACTAATCTTGAACTTTCCGTTGCACTGCTTTTGTCATCATAGTAAATAATTTTCAATTTGTAGCTTTTACCATTTACTTTTACACCACCTGATTTGTTAATTTTCTCAATAGCCAAATTGTAGGAGTCTACATAAAGTTTTCCAGACCTACTTTTTTTGCCTGTAAATGAAATTGCACATCCAATTTTAATAACATTTTCAGCAAATAAGCTTGCTGAAAATAAGAGAATAATACTTAAAATTCCTAACAACTTTTTCATTTTTGTACCTCCTATTAAAATTTTTATATTGTATACAAAAAATAATTCCTATTGTCAACAAAAAATAAAATACCGTTATAATTTTAATTTTATTGACTTTTTTTCCTTTTTTAAATAAAAATAAGCCATGCTTAAGGAAAAATTAATAAACTTTTTGGAAAAACTTGAAAACCCTATAAATTTTGATTTTCAAGACCTTAATAATTTTACTTTTTTTAAACTAAAAAATCGTAAACTTTTTCATATTATTGAACCGATAAAAAATTTAAAACCAATTAAAATTAATGAGCTTTTATTTATAGACAAACCCAAAAAAATTTTAATTGAAAATACAAAAAGATTTTTAAATTCAGGAAAAGCTAACAACGTCCTTTTATGGGGAGAAAGAGGCTGTGGGAAATCAAGTTTAATAAAAAGTATTGTTTATATGTTTAAAGATGAAAATTTAAAGTTAATTTTAATAAAAAAATCTGAAATAAGTTTTCTTGAAGACACAATTGACGCATTATTAAATCTTCCATATAAATTTATTATTTTTCTTGATGACCTTTCTTTTACTACAATTGATGATAATTTTATCTCGTTAAAATCTATTCTTGATATTATAGAAATGAACAGTTCAAATAATTTACTGGTATATGCAACTTCCAATAGAAGACACTTAGTTGAAGAAAAATTTATTTCAGAAGATATAATTCATGAAAATGATGCGATAAGTGAAATAATTTCTTTAAGTGATAGGTTTGGTATCACATTTGGATTTTATAAATTTAATAAAGAGCAATTTCTTGAAATTGCAAAAAATTATGCAAAAAAAGAAAATGTTTTGGAGAAATTCAATGAAAACGATGCTTTAAATTTTGCAATGAAAAAAGGCGGGTTTACTGGAAGAGTTGCTTATCAATATGTTTTAACTCTTTGATTTTTTTAATTTTAAAGCTCCAACTGGACAAACTTTTGCACAAGCTCCACATCCTTTACAATGTGAATCAGCAATTTCCTTTTTTTCAAAAAAAGTTATAAAAGTATTATAACCTCTTTTTCCGTAGTCAATATGATAATTTTTATTCAGTTTTTTACAAACTTCAACGCATTTTCCACATAAAATACATTTTTTATAATCATATTCAATATATGGATGAGCATTGGTGTTAAAATCCACATTTGTTTCTCTTGGAATATAAACAAGATGAGTTAACTTTAATGGAACATTTAAAAAATCTGCTATTTTTTTCAACTCATTATTTTCATCAATTTCTTCAGGATTTTCTTGGGTTGACAACAATAATTCAAGAGCCCATTTTTGCATTCTCCTAACTTCTTCAGTATCTGTATGAACTATCATTCCATTATAAACTTTTTGAGTGCATGAAGTTACAGGTTGGTCCATTCCTTCAATTTCTACAAAACACATCCTGCACGTAGCTAATGGATTTTTAGAATTCTGCTTTAAAAAACATAAATTTGGAATGTAAATTCCATTATCAAGACAAACTTTCAGTAAATTTTCTCCCTCTTTAGCAATTATTTCCTTTCCATCAACAATTATTTTAACTTCTTTCATTATTTAACTTCCTCTCTTTCAATAATTGGTGCAAGTTCTGGAGGTGAAACAACTTTGACAGCATCATATTCAGGAGGACAAGCAACTTTACATTCCCCGCATTTTACACATTTTTCCTGGTCAATAGCCTTCTTTCTATTTTTTGTTGTAAAAATAGCTTCAACAGGACAGCATCCAACACATGCATCACAACCTCTTGCACATTTTTCAAGATCAATATAGTATGCAATCAATTCTCTACACATTAGAGCAGGACATCTCTTTTCTTTTATATGAGCTTCATATTCATTTTGGAAATATTTTACTGTAGTTAAAACTGGATTTGGTGCGGTTTTTCCTAATCCACATAACGAACCTTTTATTATAACTTCAGATAATTCTTTTAAAATATGAATATCGCTTTCTTTACCTTCACCTTTTGTTATTCTTTCTAAAATTTCAAGTAATTGTCTTGTCCCAATTCTACAAAATACACATTTCCCACAAGATTCTTTTTGTGTAAAATCAAGAAAATATCTTGCAACTTCAACCATACAATTTGAGCTATCCATTACAACCATCCCGCCTGAGCCCATCATTGCCCCAGCTTCTTTTAAAGAATCAAAATCAATTGGAGTATCTAAAAATTCCTTTGGAAGACAACCACCTGAAGGTCCTCCAATTTGCACAGCTTTAAATTCTCCTCCATTTTTTATGCCACCGCAAATATCATAAATTAAATGACGCAAAGTGCTTCCCATTGGAAGTTCAACAAGACCTGGATATTCAACATCTCCAACAATTGAAAATATAGCTGTTCCTGGACTATTTTCAGTTCCAATACTTTTAAACCAATCAGCACCAAATCTAATAATTTTAGGAATATAAGACAAAGTTTTAACATTATTTATAACTGTAGGTTGTCCTCTATAACCTTTTTGTGCTGGGTAAGGTGGCTTTACCCTTGGCACACCTCTATTTCCCTCAATTGATTCAATTAAAGCAGTTTCTTCTCCACAAACAAATGCTCCAGCTCCTTGAAAAACTGTAACATCAATTGAAACATCACTTCCTAAAATATTTTCCCCTATTAAATTTAACCTTTTTGCATCATTAATTGCAGATTTTATGGTATTAACTGCAAGTGGATATTCAGCTCTTATGTATAAAATTGCATTTTTAGCACCAATTGCATAAGCCCCAATTAGTAATCCTTCAAGAAGTTGATGAGGGTTGCTCTCCATTATTGTTCTATCCATGTATGCTCCAGGGTCTCCTTCATCACCGTTGCAGATTATTGTTTTAAATTCTCCTTTTTCATTATAAGCTACTTCCCATTTTATACCAGTTGGAAAACCAGCTCCTCCTCTTCCTCTTAATTTTGATTCTTTAATAATTTCAATTATTTCTTTTCTATCCATCTGAATTGCCTTTGCCAAAGCTTCATATCCACCATTTGCTATGTAATGATAGATGTTGTATGGGTCTATATAACCACAGAGTTCCATTAAAATTTTCTTTTCAAATAAAAACCTTGGATAATCATTTATTGTTGGAAAATCATCATTTGGTTCAAGAGCTCCAATCATATAATCAAAGCAAGGGTCTCCTTCTAACAAAAAAGATTTTACAAGAACATTTGCTTCTCCTGGTTTTATATTTTTATACATTAATGGAGGGAAGCCTGGATTATAAATAATTACAATAGGTTCTGCATAACAATGACCATTACAACCTACTGCTATAACATCACCATCTATATGGTATTCTCTTAAAAGGCTTTTAAATGCATCAATTGTTTGTATTGAACCTGCAGCTCTACCGCATGTTGCATTTCCAACAAGAATCAAAACTTTTTCTGGATTTTTTATTTTTTCCCATTCTATCAAAGATAACTCTTTTAATTTTTTATATTTTTCATTTATTTCCATTTTTTGATTTCTCCATCTCTTCCTTAATTTTATGTTGTTCTATAAGACCTTCTACCTTACTTGGCGTCATATATCCTAAAACTTCATCATTAACAAGAACAACAGGAGCAAGAGCGCAACAACCAACGCAAGCAACTCTCTCTAATGAATATTTTCTATCTGGGGTAGTTTGATCTTCATCAATTCCAAGTTTTCTTTTAAAATTCTCTAAAATTATCTCTCCACCTTTAACATGGCATGCTGTTCCCAAACATACTTTTATCTGATATTTTCCAGGAGGGTTAAATTTAAACTGATTATAAAATGTTGCAATACCGTATACTTTGTTATGGGAAATTCCAAAATATTCTCCAATTAATCCAATTGCTCTTTTTGGAATATAACCATATTTCATCTGAATTGTTTGCAAAGTTGGTATTACATAAAATGTATCTTTTTGAAACTGGTTTAATAATTCTTCTATTTCTTCAAGAATCAGGCTTTCATCTTTAATTTCCATATTAAAACTCCACAATAAAAGTTAGCAATCTAATAATAGAATAAATTTTAAAAGTCAAATTATTCTTGACTTGTGTAAAAAAAAACTTTAATAATAAACAGAATGAAAATATTTAATAACAATAACTTTTTGGCTATTGATATTGGAAGCTATTCAATAAAGTTTGCTGAAATAAAAATAAATAAAGAAAAACAGATTATTTTAGAAAATTTTGGATATACAATAATCCCACCAGAAATAATTATCAATGGCTATATTATTTCCTTAAAAATAGTTGTTGATTACATAAAAAAATTGAAAAAATATTATAAAATAAAGGCTAAAAAATGTGGAATAAGTTTACCTGGAAACAAAGTTATTATAAAAAGATTTTCAGTTCCACAAGAAAATCTTGAAAATTTAGATGAATTAATTAAGATTGAAGCAGAACAATACATCCCTTACGATTTAAATGATGTAAGTTTAGATTATGATGTAATTGAAAAGGAAAATGAGACTAATGAAATTGAAATCTTACTTGTTGGAAGTAAAAAAGAGATTATTGAAGATTATTTAACCATTTTAGCAGAAAATGAATTAATGCCATATATTGCAGATGTTGATTTTTTTACTTTACAGAACTCATTTGAGTATAATTATAAAGGTGAAATTTCAGAAAATTCAATATATGGAATATTAAATATTGGAAATCAAATTACAAACATTATTTTTTTAAAAGGTTTTGAAGGGCTTTTTTATAGGGAAGCAAATATAGGTTCTTTTGAAATTACAAAAAATATCTCAAAAAAACTTAAAATTTCATATAATGAAGCTGAAAAAATAAAATTAACTAATTTCAATTTAAAAGAGGTTAAAGAAGCAACCGAAAACTTTTTTAAAGATTTGCATAAAGAAATTACAAAAAGCATTGAATTATTCAAAAATAATTTTAACATAGATAATATTGATAAATTATACCTTTCAGGTGGCGGGTCAATGATTAAAGGTATGAAACAATTTTTTGAAATATCAATAAATTCTACAAAATTTGAATATTTTCACCCTTTTAAGAATTTTCTTTTAAATAAAAAAATTGATAAAAAATATTTAGAATATATTAGGCCAATTTTTTCAATTTGCTCAGGATTGTCTTTAAGAGGATTAGAAATTGATTAGAATAAATTTATTTCCAATTAAAGAGATAAAGAAAAAAATTAATATCTTGCAGTTGACAATCATCAACTTAATTTTCTTTGTATTTTTTCTTGGTTGTATTGGATTTGGTTACAAAATTAATCACGATAAAATAATAAAATTAAATAAATCAATAAAAAAAGAGGAACAAAAATTAAAAAAACTTGCATATTTAAGAAAACAAATAAGAGAATTTAAAAAAAAGAAAAAGATTTTGGAAACAAAACTTAAAATTATTAATCAATTAGATTCAAATAGACTTTTTCCAAGTTATCTTTTTTATATTCTATCAAAACAGATTCCAAAAGATATTTGGCTAACCAACATTAATTTTAACAAAAATATAATAAAAATACAGGGAATTTCAATTGATGAAGATACAGTTGTAAAATTTATAAATAATCTTAAAAACTCAAATTCTTTTAAAAACATAAATTTAATTCAGATAAATCAGATAATTGTGAATAAAATAAGGTTAAAAGAATTTTATTTACAATTATCACCAGATTACAATAAATTATTAGGTTTAATTTAATGGATTTAAAATCAATCTGGGAAAAATTTTTAAATTTGAATATTCTTTTTAAAATTTTTATAAGTGTAACTTTTTGGGGAATTATTGGAATAATTCTATTTTTTGTTGTTATAAATCCACAATTCAATGAAATTAAAGCAAAAAAAGAGAGATTAAAAGATTTAAAGATAAGGTCCTCAAAAATTATAAAGGTGCAAAAAGAGTTAAAAAAATTTAAAGAAGATTTTGCAAGGATAAAAAAAGAATTTAAAATTGCTTTAAAAAAATTACCTGACAGTAAAGAAATTCCAAAATTATTACTTGCAATCTCTGACTATGGTAAGAGAAATAAACTTGATTTTTTATTTTTTAAACCAGGAAAAGAAATAAGAAAAGATTTTTATGCAATTATTCCAATATCATTAAAATTTAGAGGTTACTATGTTCAAACTGGGAATTTCTTTTATAATATTGGAAAAATGACAAGAATTGTAAAAGTAAAAAATTTTTCAATAAGTAAAAATAAAAAAGCTCTGATAGTTGATGCCCAGCTTGAAACGTATAAATTTATTGGGTTAGAAAATAAGAAAAATGTTAAAATTAAAAAAAGGAAAAAGAAATAATTTAAAATTTTTTATTATTCTGATTTTTTTTATATTTTCCTTTTCAGGATGTAATATTATCTCCCAGAATAACCCAACTCCAACTCAAGTTGACATATCAAAAATTCTTGCAAAAAAAAGAAAAAAACATAAACCTAAAAGAAAAATTTTTATAAAAAAATTTCAGAAAAAATTTGTATATAATCCCTATGAAATCACAAGAGACCCTTTTGAACCATTTATAAAAAAAATTACAATAAAAAAACAGATAATTCCACCAAATATTCCTTTAACACCATTAATTGAATATAATTTAGCTCAATTAAAATTTGTTGGAATAATAAAAAATTCAAAACCTCCTCTTGCTCTTGCAGAAACTTCAGATAAAAAAGCACTAATTTTTACAGAAGGTGATTACATTGGGACAGAATTGTATAAAGTTGTAAAAATACTTAATGATAAAATTATACTTGAAAGAAAATTTAAAATAGGGAATAAAATAAAAAGCGAATATAAAACAATAAAAATTGACATTTACGAAGGAGAATAAAAGTGAAAAAATTTGCAATAATTATTATCTTTATTTTTTTGAGTGCAAATTTTTTAATCTCAAAAGATAAAACAGATAAAGTTAATCTTGTTTTTAAAGAAGCTGATTTAAAAAATGTTTTAATGCTTTTTGCAGAATATACAGATAAAAATTTTATTGTTGATGAAAGAGTAAAAGGAAAAATTACAATTAGACTAAAAAATGTTCCTTGGAGAGAAGCCTTAAATATAATTTTAGAGGCAAAAGATTTGAAACTTATTGAAAAAGGAAATGTGATACGAATTATTCCAAAATCTTATTATGAAAAAATGCAAAAAGAGAAATTAAAATTAAAAGAAACAAAAAAGAAACTTGAGCCTTTAATTACAAAAGTATATGAAATTAATTTCACAAAAGCAACTACTCTTGAAAATAAAATTAAACCAATCCTTTCAAAAAGAGGTAAAATTATTACTGATGAAAGAACAAATACTCTAATAATTACAGATATAAAGGAAAAAATAAAACTTGCAGAAAACTTAATAAAACTTCTTGATAAGCCAACAAAACAGGTAATTATTGAAGCAAAAATTGTAATAATTAAAAATACTGCAAATAAGGAGCTTGGAATTCAATGGGGAGGTTCAATCGTTGACAGATTAAAATCAAATAAACTTTTTTATGGAATAAGTGGTTATACAACTTTAACTAATGAAACTGGAATAACAGATTTTACAATTCAACCAGAAGGAATCACTCAACAAGCAATTAATGTTCCAAATCAATACGTGGTAAATGTTCCAACTGTTCAAGCTCCATCAGGTGGAATAAGTCTAATTTTTGGCAGATGGGGCTATTACAATCTGGCAATAAAACTTTCTGCTTTAAAATCAAAAAATCTTGCAAAAGAAATCTCTTCTCCTAAAGTAATTGCTCTTGACAATGAAAAAGCTG
>CAZQKL010000080.1:0-9492 GCA_964593895.1 uncultured bacterium | reverse complement strand
GCAGCAACAATTAAAATTACTATATCTGTAACTTTTGCTCCTCTTGCTCTCATTGCAGTAAAAGCTTCATGACCAGGAGTATCTATAAAAGTAATCTTTTTCCCATCCACTTCAACTGAATATGCTCCTATATGTTGGGTTATTCCACCTGCTTCCATTTCTGCAACTTTTGTTTTTCTTATTTTATCAAGTAAAGTTGTTTTTCCATGGTCAACGTGTCCCATTATTGTAACAACAGGTGGACGAGGTTTTAAATCTTCAGGTTTATCTTCTTGATAAAGTTTTGATAGTATTCTTTGTTCTAAATCTTCCTCTTTTTCAAGTTCAAATCCAAATTCAGATGAAATTAATGCAGCTGTCTCATAATCTATTGCCTGATTAATTGTTGCCATTACTCCATTTTCCATTAATTTTTTAATAATTTCATTTGCTTTTACATTAAGTAATTTGGCAAGTTCATTTACTACAATTGTATCTCCTTCTATTTTAATTTTTCTTTTATGTTCTTTGACTATAGGTTTTGTAGAAACCTTCTCTTTTTCTTTCTCTTTTTTAGCTTTTGTTTTTGCCTCTTCAACCTTTTTTATTTCACCTTTATCAATCTCTTCTTCCACCTTTTTTTCAAGTTCAGTCTGTTCTTCAATACCAACACCCATATCCTCTTCAAATTCAGTATCAGTTATCCGCTTTTTTCTATCAAAAACAGTTTTAAATTTTCTTCTTTTTTTCTTTTTAGCTTTTTCAGGTGCTTCTTCTGAAGGGATAAATTTTTTCTTCTTCTCTTTTTTATCTATAACTGGAGTTGGTTCAGGAATTGGTTCTTCTACTGGTTTTGGAGAAATTTCCTCTTCAATTTCTTTTTTAATTTCTCTTTTTCTTATTTCAATCTGTTCTTTTAATTTTTTTTCTAACTTCTCTTTTGCTTTTAAGATTTCTTCTAATTTTCTCTTTTCTCTTTCCTTATCTTCTTTTACTACTACTTTTTTAGGTTTTCTCTTTATTACTTTTGGTGGTTTTACAACTTCTTTTTTCTCAGGAGGTTTAGTTTCCTCTTTTTTCTCTTCTGTAATTTCTGGTGTTTCAGGTTTTTTCTCAACAACTACAACTTTTTTTCTCCTTCTCCTTATTACTCCTTTTGCAACCTTTTCTTCCTGAAATTTTTCTTCCTCATCTTTTTTTCTTTTTTCAGCTCTAATTTCATCCTCTAAAGAAGTATGTTCTCTATTTTCCTTTTTTCTTCTTTCAATAATTTTTATAATTTCTTCTGGACTAACTCCAAGTTCTTTAGAAAGAGATAAAATCTTTTCTTTATCCATTAAACTAAACCCCCAAATATTCAAAATATAAATTTTTAATTTTTTCAGCTAAATTTTTTTCTAAAATTGCAACAGCACTAACTTCACTTTTTCCAAAAATTTTTCCAAGCTCATCTTTTTTAAATAATCTGTCAATTATTGTAATTTTATCTAAAAGATTTTTTAATTTTTTTAAACTACTTTCTCCAATATCTATTGCTACAATCATAATATAAATTTTCTCTTTTAACATTAATATTCTATTGGTTGTTGCAATTGCTTTTCCACTCTTATTGCAAATTTTTATTAGATTGTAGATGTTCTCCCTTATCACATTTTTTAGTGAATTAAAAATTTTTTCTTTATTTAAAACAAAATTTTCTCTTTTCATACTTTTTTTTATAAGCTTTTCATTTAATTTATACAAACAATCTCTGTTTTTACACACATAAAAACCTCTTCCTTCAAGTTTTTTATAAAAATCTAACACAACCTCATTATTTATAATTGTAAATCTGTAGAGTTCATCTTTATTTTTTGCTTCATTACAGCATATACATGTTCTTAAAAACTTATTTTTCGCCATCTTCTTTTTCTTTTTCCATCTCTTTTAAGATTTCTTTTGCTGCATCAATAATTTCGTATGCTTTACTTGTTTCAATATCAAGAATATCTGCGATTTCATCTGGGTCAGCTTCAGCAATAGATGGAATTGTTCTAAATCCTTCATCAAATAGAATTCTCATTGAAAGGAAATCAATGTCAATTTTTTCTTTAAAAGGTTTATAAACATTTTCAAATTCCTCTTCAGCTTTTGCTTCACTTTTTATATCAATTCTGTATCCAGTTAATTTTGCAGCAAGTTTAACATTTTGTCCTCTTTTTCCAATTGCAACAGATAGATTTTCATTTGGCACAATGATTTCCATTATTTTATCTTCTTCATCAAGAATTATTTTATTTATCTGAGCAGGGCTCAATGCATTTTTTACAAATTCAACAGGATCTGGGTCCCATCTAACAATATCAATTCTTTCTCCTCTCAATTCTTTAGTAATAGCATTTACTCTTGAGCCTCTCATTCCAACGCATGCTCCAACAGGGTCAATATCCATATTTTTTGAATAAACTGCAACTTTTGCTCTTTTTCCTGGGTCTCTTGCAACAGCTTTTATTTCAACAAGTCCTTCATATATTTCTGGAACTTCAAGTTCAAAAAGTCTTTTCAATAAATCTGGGTGAGTTCGTGATAGAATTATCTGAGGACCTTTTGATTCTTTTTTCACATCAATAATTACAGCTTTTACTCTCTCTCCTTGTGAAAAGTTATCTGCTGGTGATTGTTCATTTCTTGGAATAATTCCTTCAGTTTTCCCTAAATTTATTATTAAATTTCCTTTCTCTTCTCTCTGAAGATAACCTATTACAAGTTCTCCTATTCTATCTTTATATTCATTATAAATAACTTCTCTTTCAGCGTCTCTAAGTTTATTAATTATTATCTGTTTTGCAAGCTGAACAGAGGTTCTTTGTAACTCCTCTGAATCTATTTTTAAACCAAGCTCATCGCCAATTTCAACTTCAGGGTCTATTTCTTTTGCTTCTTCATATGAGATTTGTCTGTAGGAATCCTCAACTTTATCCACAACTTCAACAAATTCATAAACTTCAACTTCTCCAGTATTCTCATTATACCTTGCTTCAAGGTCTCTGTCTGGATACTTTTTCTTTGCAGCAGCAAGGACAGCTTCCTCTATTGCTTCAATTAAAACTTCTTTATCAATTTTCTTTTCTCTACTTACCTGTTCAAGCACATAATTTAAGTTGAGACTCATTTTTTCCCCTCTTTATTTAAATTTATAAACAAGATTTGCTTTTTTTATTTTTGATATTGGGATTTTATATTCCTTTTTATCTATTTCAACTGTTAATATTTCATTTTCTACTTTTTTTAAAATTCCTTTATAATTTTTTCTCATATTATATTCTTCAAGACCTTCTTCAAGAGAAATTTTTACTTCCTCTCCTATAACTTTTTTAAAATGTTTCTCTTTTCTTAATGGTCTATTTAGCCCTGGACTTGAAACTTCTAAATTATAAGAAAAATTTATATAATCTTCAACATCAAGAATTGGAGATATAGTTTCACTAACTTTTACACAATCATCAATTGTTACTCCCTTTTCTTTATCTATATAAATTCTTAAAACCCATCCTTTCTGCTCTTTCAAAAAATCAATTTCAATAACTTCGTATCCTAAAGATTCAATAAAATTTTCAAGTAATTTATATGTTTTTTCAACTATTTCTTTTTTATCCATATTAATCCCCATAAAAAAAGTGGGCTTAAAGCCCACTTTAATTTTACATAAAAATTTTTAATTCTGATGTCAAGTATTTTTAAAATTTTTATATTTTTATGTTGATTTTTGTTGACAAGGTAGTTATAATTTTATATGGGACTTTTCCCAAAATAATGCTTTATATAGTTGCCACTCCAATTGGTAATTTACAAGATATTACAATTAGAGCTTTAAAAATTTTAAGAAAAGTTGATTACATTTTTGCAGAAGACACAAGAGTTGTTAAAAAACTTCTTGGGGCATATAAAATTTTTAACAAAAAAGTAGAATCTTTACATAAATTTAATGAAATCAAAAAAACTTATAAGGTAATAGAATTATTAGGAAAAAATATTGATGTTGCAGTTGTTTCTGATGCTGGAACACCTTTAATTTCAGACCCTGGAAAAGATTTAATTAAAATATGCTTTGAAAAAAATATAGAGATAATTCCAGTTCCAGGAGTTTCTGCTTTAACTACAATTTTATCAGTTACACCATTTGATAATAAAGAATTTGTGTTTGTTGGATTTCTTGATAAAAGTCCAGTTAAAAGAGAAAAGAGATTAGTAAAACTTCTCATGGAAGGTAAAAATATATTTTTTTTTGAAGCACCAACTCGGTTTTTGGATACATTAAAAATTATTGAAAAAATTGATAAAAATTTAAAATTAATTGTTGGTAGAGAACTTACAAAGAAGTTTGAAGAGATAATTTATGATAGAGTTAAAAATTTAGTTAATTATTATTCAAAGAAAGAGCCAAAAGGAGAATTTACTGCTGGAATTGAAAATACATTTAAAAAAAAGGAAGATTATGAAGAAGATATAGAAATTTTAAAAAAATTAAATTTTTCCAATAAAGAGATAATAAATTTTGTTACAGAAAAATATAAAATTTCAAAAAACAAAGTTTATAATTTATTAAAATCATGAAAAAAATTCCACCTCAAAATATTGATGCAGAAAAATCAGTTATAGGTGCTGTTCTTATTGATAATAAAATTTTAGACCAAATTGTGGATTTTTTATCACCTGAAGATTTTTATAAAGAATCTCATAAAATTATCTTTAAGGCATTTATTTCCTTATATAATCAGAGAGAACCTATTGATATAATTACAGTTTCAGATTATTTAATTAAAAACAATCAGATTGAAAAGATTGGGGGAAGTTCATATTTGACAGAGATTTTGGAAGAAGTTCCTACAAGCGCAAATGCAATTCATTATGCTAAAATTGTCAAGGAAAAATCTTTATTAAGACAGATTATTTTAACTTCAACTGAAATAATTGAAAATTGCTATGAAGAACCTGAAAATATTGATGAATTTCTTGATAGAGTTGAAAAGAAATTTTTTGAGATATCTGAAAATAGATTTACCACAACTTTCTTTGATTTAACTTCAATAATATCAGATACAGTAGCAACAATAGAAAGGCTTTATGCAACAAAAAGTTATGTCTCAGGACTTCCTTCTGGATTTATTGACCTTGATAGAAAATTAAGTGGATTTCATCCTTCAGATTTAATAATTGTTGCTGGAAGGCCAAGTATGGGTAAAACTGCTTTCTGTTTAAATATAGCACACTATATTGCAATTCAGAGAAAAATTCCAGTTGCATTTTTTTCTCTTGAAATGTCAAGAGAACAGCTTGGTTTTAGATTGCTTTCCCAGGAAACAGGAATTCCTTCAAACCAGTTGCGAAATGGTTTTATAGCAAAAGAACAGTGGAGAATAATTACTGAAGCTGCTGGAACTTTAAGTGAGGGAAAGTTATTTATAGATGATACACCTGCAATGAGTATTCTTGAAATAAGATCAAAAGCAAGGAGATTAAAGGCTCAAGAAAATATTCAGCTTGTTATAGTTGATTATTTACAACTTGTTAGAGGTTTTGAGGATAGAGATTCAAGAGAAAGGGAAATTTCTGAAATTTCAAGAGCATTAAAAAATCTTGCAAGAGAACTTAATATTCCAGTTATTGCTTTATCACAGTTAAATAGAGCTGTTGAGCAGAGATCTAACAAAAGACCTCAACTTGCAGATTTAAGGGAATCTGGAGCAATAGAACAGGATGCTGATGTTATTTTATTTATTTACAGAGATGAAGTTTATAATCAGAATACAAAAGATAAAGGAATAGCTGAGATAATTATTGGAAAACACAGGAATGGTCCTACAGGAACTATACATTTAAAATTTAATGCGGATACAACTACTTTTGCAAATCTTGCACCTGATTATTACGAAACTCTTGAAGAAACTTCATTTTAGATTATGCGAATATCTGAAAATACTTTAAATACAATAAGAGAGCAGATAGATATTGTTGATGTTGTTTCTAATTATCTTGTTTTAAAAAGAACAGGAGTTAATTTTAGGGCTTTATGTCCTTTTCATAGTGAGAAAACTCCTTCATTTTTTGTAAGTCCACAAAAGCAAATTTTTCACTGTTTTGGTTGTGGTAAAGGTGGAGATGTTATAAAATTTGTTAGTGAAATTGAAGGGATAAACTATTTTGAAGCTGCCTTAAAACTTGCAAAAGAGTATGGAATTCAAGTTGAATATGAAGGTGGAAGTGATTATTTAAAAATAATTGAATTAAATAAATTAACCGCTGATTTTTTTCATAAAAATTTATTAAAAAATTTGAAAAACAAAATTATAAAAGATTTTATAGAAAAAAGAGGCTTAAATGAAGATATAATTGAAAAATTTTATCTTGGATATAGTGGAGAAGAAGGAGAGCTTTTAGAATTTTATAATAATAAGGGTATTCCTATTGATTTAGTTAAAAAAGCAGGTCTTGTAAAAGAAAAAGGTGGAAATTATTATGAAACATTTAAAAATAGAATTATATTTCCGATAAGAAATATCCATGGAGAGTTTATAGCTTTTGGAGGAAGAGTTTTAAATGATAATAATATGCCAAAATATTTAAATTCTCCGGAAACTCCTGTTTATAATAAGAGCAGATCCCTTTATGGGATTTTTGAGAGTAAAGAAAATATAAAAAAACTTAATGAAGTAATAATTGTTGAAGGATATATGGATTTAATTTCTTTATACAAAAACGGAATAAAAAATTGTGTTGCTTCACTTGGAACAAGTTTAACTTTAACGCAAATTGATATATTAAAAAGGTTTACTGAAAATATATATTTTCTTTATGATGGAGATAATGCTGGAATAAAGGCAAGTGTAAGGGGAAGTATCATATGCATAAATAAAAATATTATCCCAAAGATAATTTCATTGCCTGATAAATTAGACCCTGATGATTTTTTTAAATTAAAAGAAATTGAAGATTTTTTAGACTTAAAAAATAAGGCAAAAGATTTAACTGAATTTATTTTTGATAAAATTAAACATCTTGACTTAAATCAAATTAATACCAAATTAAAGGTGCTAAAAAAAATTCAAAATATTTATATTGAAATTGAAAATCCTGTTTATAGAAATTATTTTTTGAAGAAAATTGCTGAGTTTTTAGAAATTACTGAAAATGAAATTAAAGATTACTTTAAAAAGTATGTTAAAGTAAGAAGACTAACAAATGAAGATAAAAATGAAAAAAGAATAGAGTTAAATGCAGAGGATAAAATAACCGCTTTTATTATTCAAAATTTAGATGAAGTTGAGATAAACAACGAAATTTTAGAGTATATTACAGATGATTTTAATAAAAAATTGTTAAATAAAGTAAAATCAACAAAAAATGTTTTATCAATAGAAACTGATGAAGAATTTTCAGAAGAGGAAAAGAAAAGAGTAAGAATATATCTTACCTATGACCTTGGGATAAGAAAAGATATAAAAGAAAAGTTTATAAAAGAAGCTTTTGAAAGGTTAAAATTGAATTTTTACAGAAGTTTAATAAAAAAATATAAAGAAACTTTAAAAGAATTTGAAAAAAAAGGCGAATATCAGAATGAAGAATATTATAAAATTTTAAATAGAATTGAAAAATTACAGAAGGAGGCGATGGGATAATGGAGTTAGCCAAAAAAGGTTTTGATATTAAAAAAATTAAAGAAATAAGGCAACTCATATCTTATGGGAAAGAAAGGGGGTTTATTACATTTGAAGAGTTAAACAATTCTTTACCAGAAGATATTACTCCTGAACAGATTGATGATATTATTACATTGATGGAAAAGATGGATATTGAAATAATTGATTCAAAAAAGAAAAATATAAAAATTTCAAAGAAAATTTTGGAAGAGACTGAACCATCTGTTGATGAGGAGGAAGGTTTTCAGGAATTGGAAGAGAAAATTGTTATTGATGATGAAAACTATAAAGCAAGTGACCCAATTAGAATTTATTTAAAAGAGATGGGAAATATTAAAGTGCTTACAAAAGAAGAGGAGATTGAACTTGCAAAAGAGATAGAAAAGAATGAAAAAATTATTCTTTCAAAATTATTGAAATCTCCGATACTTGTGGAGGAAGTTATAAATTTAGAAAATTTAATTTTAAATAAAAAGATAGGGATAAGAGATATAACAAGAGACATTGAAGAAGAGCTTGAAAATTATGAATTTGAAGAAAGTAGCGATATGTATGAATTTGTAAGTGAAGAGGAAAAAATTCAGAGAGAAAGAATTTTAGATTTAATTTCAAAGATAAAGGAGTTAAAAAATAAAAACGATGAATTAAAAATAAAGTTAGAAACAATTGACAATGAAGATGAGAAAAATAAAATTGAAAAAGAAATTGAAAAAAATAAAGAGCTGATAATTGAGTATATAAAGCAGATGAATTTAAAAAATAAACAACTTTCTTCAATTATTGAAAAATTCAATCAGATGATGGATGAGATAAATAAAATAGAAAGAGAGAATAAATCAATTAAAACAATGATACCTGATATAGAGACTGATTATGAAAAAATTATAAAATCTGAAGAATTTGCTAAAAAATATGCAAAATATCCATTAACAATTAATAGAGTGATTGAGCTTGCTAAAAATTATAAGAGAAATATTGAAAGATTAAAAGAGATTGAGGAAAAAGCAGGTTACACAATTGATGAATTTAAAAAGGTTTACTGGGAAATTAAAGAAGCAGAGCATAAAGTTACCAAAGCTAAAAATGAGTTAATTCAGGCAAATTTGAGACTTGTTGTAAGCATTGCAAAAAAATATGCAAATAGAGGTTTACAATTTTTAGATTTAGTTCAGGAAGGAAATATTGGCTTAATTAAAGCAATTGATAAATTTGAATATCAGAGAGGATACAAATTTTCCACATACGCAACATGGTGGATTAGACAGGCAATTACAAGAGCAATAGCAGATCAGGCAAGAACAATAAGAATCCCTGTACATATGATAGAAACAATAAATAAACTCTTAAGAACAACAAAAGAACTTGTTCAAGAACTTGGAAGAGAACCAACTCCTGAAGAGATAGCAGAAAAAATGGATATGCCTGTTGAAAAAGTTAGAAAA
The DNA here is from genome assembly GCA_964593895.1 of uncultured bacterium. Taxonomy (GTDB): domain Bacteria; phylum DYJV01; class DYJV01; order DYJV01; family JALVYZ01; genus CAZQKL01. The sequence goes on along the minus strand of CAZQKL010000080.1, from coordinate 395 downwards.
GTTTTAAAAATATCAAAAGAGCCAATTTCTCTTGATACTCCAATTGGGGAAGATGAAGACAGTATATTAGGTGATTTTGTTGAAGATAAAAGAGTTGTTGACCCAGCAGAAGCAACAATTAGAATTTCACTTGCTGAAACTATAAGAAAAGTGCTTGCAACATTAACTCCAAGAGAAGAGAAAGTTTTAAGGATGAGATTTGGAATTGGAGAAAAATGTGACCATACATTAGAAGAAGTTGGAAAAGATTTTAAAGTTACAAGAGAAAGAATTAGACAGATTGAGGCAAAAGCTTTAAGAAAATTAAGACATCCAAATAGGAGTAAAATTTTAAAGATGTTTTATGAAGAATAGATTAGAAATTTTTTACAATTCTTGGAGTTAAAAAGATTAAT